>JBLGCB010000005.1:0-57476 GCA_047617105.1 Phenylobacterium sp.
CACAGCGAAACAGCTTTTAAACCTAAACCAATATTTACACATTAAAAAGAGAATGATAATGACGATTACTAATACCGACAACAACACCGACAACCATGCCAACAACAACGCCAATTCAACGGTCAAAAAAGCGCTCGCTTTAGCAGGTGCAGCGGCCATGTCGCTATCGATGGTCAACCCGGTGATGGCAGCCGACCAAAGCCAAACTTTGTTTAAAACCATTGAAGTCAATAAGCAGCAGATTTTTTACCGTGAAGCAGGTCCTGTTGACGCACCAACCATTGTGTTGTTGCATGGTTTTCCGACCTCATCGCATATGTACAGAAACCTAATTCCCAAATTGGCTGAAACCTATCATGTTATCGCCCCAGATTATCCGGGATTTGGCAACAGTTCAATGCCTGATGTCAATGAGTTTGAATACAGCTTCGACAACCTAGCCAAAATCACCGACAAGTTCCTACGCAAGGTTGGTGCTGAAGAATACACCTTGTATGTCATGGATTATGGCGCACCGATAGGTTTTCGACTGGCCAGCAAACATCCTGAACGGGTTCAGGGTTTGATTATACAAAACGGCAATGCTTACGATGAGGGTTTACGCGACTTTTGGCAGCCAATCAAAGCTTACTGGGCAGACAAGAGTGAAGCCAATGGCCAAGCATTAAGCGATGCGCTGCTGAATATAGACGCCACCAAATGGCAATACACCAATGGCACTCGTAATGAAGAAGCCATCAGCCCAGATAACTGGATTATCGACCAGGCCAAACTTGACCGTCCAGGTAACAAAGCCATTCAGCTGGAACTGTTTTACTCTTATGGCACTAACCCACCATTGTATCCCCAGTGGCAGGAATACTTTCGCGAAAACCAGCCACCAACGTTATTGATGTGGGGCAAAGGCGACTACATCTTCCCTGAAGAAGGTGCTCACCCTTATAAGCGCGACTTAAACAATCTGGATTTTCATATTCTGGATACCGGTCACTTCGCTTTAGAAGAAGATGGCGATGAAATGGCCGGACATATTCTTGAGTTTATGGCAGATAAGGTAGTGAAGTAGTTTTATTAGGTTTAGCCCAAGTTCGGTAGCAATCTCAAAGGCAAAAGAATTTCACCACAGGCAGCTGTGGTGAAATTTTTAAGGTGCAAAGTTAAAAACATTGATTATTACCCTAAAACAGGAGAGTTTGGGTTGTATTTTCTAATCATATATAGTTATCTAGGGGCCATCGTGACTTTATCAGTAAGGCAACCACCCTATGTTCTGCAAAAACCTCGACGCGCTCGAGCAAGCCATTCACCAGGCGACGGATTATGCACAGTACAAAAGCGCCTGCCTAGCCTATGATAAGGCTGCTGGCCACGAGCAATGGAAGCAAAACGATGAATCCGATGATTATGACTATTTACTGATCCGCAAACGCCTAGAACAGCTACGCCAGGCCCATAGTGAACCCAGCAGCCTGATGCAAATATTACATGAAGGCATTCATGGGAGTCTTGGCAATATCGCCAACCCCTTGTTATACCAGCACTGTAAATTTGGCACCAAAGTGCTGGTCAACGACTTTCTTAATCAAGTGTGTTTATCTCTCGAACTGATTTTCAATGCTAAGCCAGCGCAAATCAGCTTTTACGAGAAACTGGCATTTTTTGAAAGTACCAGCCATGCCTATGGCCAGAGTTGCTTGATGTTAAGTGGCGGTGCCGGATTGGGCTTTTTTCACTGTGGTGTGGTCAAAGCATTATTAAACGCCGACCTGCTGCCCAATGTAATTTCTGGTGCCAGTGCTGGCTCGATCATCACCGCACTGCTGGGCACCCGCACTGACGAAGAATTAAAACAACAGCTGACCGGTGCTAGCATCTTTAGCTATTTTAAAGGTTGGGGCCAATGGCGCGGGCTGACTACCCCTTCGTTGCTCGACAGTACCAATATAGAAAATGCGTTAATCAAATTGCTCGACTTAACCACTTTTGAAGAAGCGTGGCAAAAAACCGGCCGACAAATTAACATTACCGTGTCACCAGCTGATTTGCATCAAGATTCACGCATGTTAAATACCATCACCTCACCCAACGCCATCATCACTCAGGCCGTGCGAGCCTCTTGCGCCATTCCTTACCTGTTTGAGCCAGTGCAACTAAAAGCCAAAAACGCTCAGGGTGACGTCATTCCTTACGTGCCCAATCGCAAATTTGCCGACGGTTCGATTATGGCCGACCTGCCATTTGATCGCCTATCGCGGTTATATTCAGTCAATCACAGCATTGTTAGTCAGACCAATCCTCACGCGGTGCCTTTTTTATCCAGAGACGACCGCAAAAAACCAGGGATATGGTCAACCACGGGCGATTACCTGAGCAAGCTGGTTAAAGTCAACAGTATTTTTGCCTGCGACGTCATTGAAAAAGCCATTCCTACTGCTAGGGGAAAACTGGGGGTTCATAAATTTCGTTCTATGCTCGACCAAGAATATATCGGTGATATCAACATCTTACCACCACGCAATATTGCCAACTTTGGCCATTTGCTGTCGAACCCCACCGAGGCGAGCATCGACAAACTGATCGACAGTGCCGAACGTGCCACTTGGCCCAAGTTGGAAATGATCAACTGCACCACCAAAATCAGTCGGACATTTAGTCAGTATTTGAAATTATTGCGCTTAGAGGAGAAGCAGTTATTGGCCGGATGACGAAAAACACTGGGTTTATTGAGCACCACAAACTTACCCTGCTCATGTTTATCAACAATGCCTAAGCCGATGCTTTCACAGTATTTTTGCGCTTCTTCGACACTAAGTTGTTGCTGCTGTGCCACCGTGGTAAGTGGCCATACCGTGGTGCAATAAGGCCGCAGGGTCAGTTTTTGTTGCAGGTTTTTTGGTAACTCCGCATACAGCGCGGCGGTATTGACCAGACAGGTTTCACTGCCATACCAGGGTTGTTGCAGTGGACAAAAACTAACGTAAGCGGGTACGTCCGGGCTGTGATAATTTTCGCTGTGGAAGGCGCCAAAGACAAAACCGCCGCCGGTTTTGGCAATGGAGTTAGTATTAAAGACACTTTTGGTGCCGGGCACCACCTTACGACCAGGCTCGCTCATAAAATAACGGGTCATCGGCGACAGCTGTTTGATACTGCTGGTCAGCTGCTCCAAATCTTGCGCCGTTTGCACCGCAAAACCTCGAAGCAGCACCGCACCGTATTCATGCACATCGTCCATAATTTCAGTGGAATGTTGCTTTAATAACGCAGTGGCAAAGGCCAAATCACGCTGTTCACCCGCTTCAATCACTAACGGCAATTGGCTTTGCTCAGTGGCTTTGCTGGCTAGAGGGCGTTCGCTGTCTTTAACAAATCGGCGAGTGACGCCTGCAAAGGTTTGTTTGAGCATTGTTTTGCCTGAATGTTGGTTCATTATAAGAAATATCCCAGAAAAATATCAGCCGTGATGAAAAACGCTTATAAAACCCCTTATTTTATGCAAAACGTTTACCAAGCCAGTAAAACGCTTATATTACGGCTGTTTTTATGCAAAACGTTTATATATGGCAGTATTTCATGAAAAACGTTTATGGTCGATAGGTGATTTCTGGGGGAATTTTTTGTATTGGACACACTCTATTTCCAATACAGTCAACTTTTCAGCCGATACTAAGTTTTTGAATGTGAATGTAAGAATGGGTTCACGAACTTGTGGGTTAACAATATCTTCAATGGGAAGTCGCTGATATTGTCTTTGCTAAATCAACCGTGGAGACGCCCAGCGCTAACAGGGATTTCATTAGCAAATCAATTGACACACTCGGATCGCCAGCCTCCATTTTTGCAATGCGCGATTGACTTGATTTGACTCGTTCTGCCAATTCTACTTGGCTCATGTTTTCTTTTAAACGTTGTTTCTTTAATGAGTCGCTCAGCGCTATCTTCATCTCAATATACGCCGATTCCTCAGCGGATAAGTCTAACAATTCATCCACTGAGCCGACTTTCCAGCCGCTACTTTCAAGTTTTTTCTGTTTAGTCGCTTGCATTGTCATACATCCTCAGCCTGGTTTTACAAATATTAATGATTGCCATGTAGCCATACTAAGGGCTTGTCTATAGGACTCATGAATTCATAATATGTCATTATTGACATATTTACAAATTAGTGGCGCATGACATCTAAGTATCGCACCAACCCTACGAACAAAACCGTTTAATCTGCTGGGCAGACAGTACTTGCTGCTCACAATGTAAATCAGCCGCTTGTGCGTCTAACTCACCCAAGCGTTTAAGCTGTTCAGTGCTATCACTTAATACCACTTCGCCCACTTGATGAGGGCGGTTTGCATTAACCTGTTGATTCACCTCCTGATTCAACTCCTTATTCAGCAAGGATGACAGTATACAGCCAGTGATTTGATTGGCCTGAACATTAAACAACGGCGAACTTAACAATGCCTCCACTTGCGTATTCAATAGGGCACTAGATGACAACAATCCCATCAACTCATCAGGTAAAAAGAGCGTAGTTTCAATCGCTTGAGACAGTTTTAATACCCCGCCTTCTGAAAACAAAATATCGCCTTTATCATTCAATCTTGCCATGGCCTGGTTAACATCAAAACAATGTGGGCCTGAGTCATCGACGATTAAACACTGGCTGGCCAGCTTATCAACATCGAGAATATCCGCGACATTGCTGGCACCCACGATTAAACTCGCTTGATAAAATTCATCAGGCAACTGCTCGGTAGAATCGAGCACTTCGACTTCGCCCATATACGCCAATGCGTCTGATAAGAATAATAACGCTTGTTGTTTGTCGTAAATATCCGCCAGAATGATTTTCTTCGGTTGCGGCATTTTAAATAACATCAGCTTTAATACCCCGATGCCAATCGAACCAAGGCCAACAAAACCGACCGTTTCGCCGCTCAAATCGCGCTGACTCAACGCCAGCAGTTTTTGTATCGTCAACACCACAGTGGCGCAGGTGGTTGCATGGCCTGTGGTGACAGCAGGTAAATCTAGTGCTGATGCACCAATGGCCTGTTCAATCAACAGCCCCTGATTCGATGCCGATGGCAAGATACCAGTCAAAGACACCCGTTTTGCACCAATTTGACTGGCCAATTGCAGCGCATCTAACACTGCACTCACCAGTTTGTCGCTATCAAGATACAATTCACTGGCCGTGAGCGGCAACACTATCACCGCCACCCGACCTAAACCGGTTTGACGAATTTGCGCCAGTAAAGGATAGCCTGCAAACAAAGGCGCAATCATTGTCGCTAATTCAGCCGGCATTTCATCGGTTAGGTAACCAATCGCCGCCGCATCAACTGGGGCTATTTTGCCGTCGATGATCTGCGCCAATAATGGTGTTGACTCAATATGTAAATAGGGGTCATTGGCCAGTTGATTAATGATGTCTTGTGGGTTTGAAGGAAAACTCGCAGTCGCTGTTGTTGGTGCAATATCTTCAGCAGATTCAAGACCAAGCTGATGTTGCAACTGGCGAATAGTCGGGTTGAGGAATAAAGTTTTCACCGAAATGCTGCACTCTAACCGTTGATTAATCAACGCGGTTAACCTCGCGGCATCTATAGAATGGCCGCCAGAGGTGAAGAAGTTATCATCAATGTTAAGCTCAGTGCCCAACACCTGTTGCCATAATTCGAGTAATGTTTGTTGTCGTTGTGTGAGGTGTGTGAGTTGTGTTAGCGCTTCTTTTGAAGATTCTTTTAAAGGTTTAGCCAGCAACACCGCTCGGTCAATTTTGCCATGGGCAGTGCGCGGTAATACATCTAATCGATAGCAGTACTTAGGGAGCATATAATCTGGCAAAATCGGTTGTAAGGCAGCTCTAATATCCTGTTGCTGGCCGAGCCAATAAACCAATAATTCACCTTCTGATACCAGCACAATGGCGTCATCTACTCCAGCCAGTTGTTTTATTACTGCTTCAACTTCGCCCAATTCGATGCGAAAACCTCGAACTTTGACCTGATTGTCTTTACGTCCGGCCAATTCGATACAACCCTTGTTTGGACCACTCACCAGAGTTCGGGCGATATCACCACTGCGATAACCCTCATTGACAAACTTCTGCTGAGTTAGTTCTGCTCGATTGTGGTAACCACAGCCAACACCCACACCTTTAATGACCAATTCGCCCCAATGGCCATCGGGGACTGGCATTAAATAGTCATCACAAATCAGTAACTGGCAGTTGTCCATCGCCATACCAATGGGCAAGTGTTCGCCTGTTTCATCACCAACAAAGTGATAAATACTGGCGCAAACCGTCGCTTCGGTTGGGCCATAAGCGTTAAAAAAGGCTCTATGCCCGGCTGCCCAACGTTGCGCCAAAGACACACTACAATGTTCACCAGCAGATATCACATGGGTTAGTTTGGGTTCGCTTAGGCCATCCATTGAAGGGGGTGCGGTGACAGCCATCACCGCAGGCGGTAGGGTGACATGAGTGATTTCGCGCAAGTTCAACGCATCTGTCAGCTCAAAACCGACTTTTGCTTGCTGATTGGACAATATCACCAACGCCGCACCAGCACCCAGCGTCATCACCAACTCAGAAACCGACGCATCAAAACTGAGCGCGGCAAATTGCAGTACTCGACTCTCCTCGGTCACGGTAAATGCTTTGATTTGTGCCTGAGCCAGATTGGCCAAACCCAAGTGGTTTAATAACACTCCTTTGGGTTTTCCGGTTGAGCCGGAGGTATAAATCATATAAGCCGGGTTGTTTAACTCGGTAAGCTTAGGCAAAGGCACCACAGGTGCACGGGTCGACAGCAGTTCCATCAGTTTATCGGTGGTGATCACTACCTTTGGGCTAGCGTCTTGCAAAATCATTTTTTGGCGCTCAATGGGCTGTTTAATATCAACGGGTAAATACACCAATCCGGCTTTTAACACCGCCATAAAACTGACCACCCATTCATAACCGGAATCCAGCAATACTGCGATCACGCTATGCTCAGGCAGGTTTTGCGCCAACAGTTTAAACGCGAGTTGGTCGCTATCACTGTTGAGTTCTCGATAGCAATATTCGCTTAAGTCACCATCACTGACCGCGGTTTTATGCGGGTATAACTCAACCTGCTGAGCAAACTGGCTAACAAAATCGATTTCAATGTTGGCCACTTTGACGTTGCTGTTATCTGGCTTAAAATACGCTAACTGATGAATGTTTTGTTGGCTATCAGCAACAATTACTTCCAGCAATTGCTGCCAGTGCAACACCATCTGATGGATTCTATGCTCAGAAAATAACGCGGTACTAAACTGAATAAAACCAGCTAAACCTGATGATGAGCCGTCAGATTCATCGAGATTAACCACCAAATCTAAATCGGTCGCTTGGTTATCTAACGATTCAAAACTCAAGCTGACACCGGGTAAATCAACCGCCACATCTGGGGTGTTTTGCAGCACCAGCATCAGCTGAAATATCGGCGTATGTGCCATGCTGCGCTGGGGTTGCAGTGCATCCACCACTTGTTCAAACGGCAATGATTGATGCTCAAGCCCAGCCAATAACACGGTTTTGGCTTGTGCCAGCAACTCAGTAAATGTCGGGTTGGCGGCGCAATTTAAACGCAACGCTAGCGAATTCACAAACAGCCCCAATAGGTTTTCTGCGCCTTCAATACCTGGCTGGCGATTGGCCACCGGAGTGCCGATAACAATGTCATCTTCATCACAGTAACGATGCAGCAATACTGCCAAACTGGCCCATAAGGTGGTGAACAAGGTCACGCCATGGTTCTGGCTGAATTGTTTAAGTTGCTCAAGTAGTGAAGCAGGATAATCAATCACAACCCGCGCCGCCGCGGTAGGTTTGACTTGCGGACGGGGGAAATCGGTGGCCAATGGTAAAAGTTGTGGAATGCCAGCTAATTGCTGTTGCCAGTAGGTCAATTGGCTCTTTTTAAGGCTTAGTTTGAGCGTTGAATCTTGACCGAATTGCTGCTGTTGCCATTGGACATAATCGTGATATTGCATCGATAAGGGTGCTAACGGAATCGAAGCCTTGTTTATAGCAAGAGCCTGATAGATTTGTTGCCAGTCTCGCAACATCACCCCTGACGACCAACCATCGGTGATCATATGATGACACACCAGCACCAAAGTACCCTGCTGACGCTTACCTTCAGGCTTTGCATTGGTAAACAAACAGGCTTTAAACAAGGGCCCGTGTTCAAGGTCAAAGCCCTGTTGCAGATACGCAGTGATCGACTCGGGCGACAATTCATCTTGGGATAAGACAAAATCGCTGGCGGGCAACAAGCACAATGAAGGTTGTTGTTCACCCTCATCAATGCTGATTTTACAACTTAACAGCACATGACGTTCGATTAACCGTTGCAAGCTGAGCTGTAATAACGCCACATTGATTTTATTGTCGCTGTCAAAATGCACCGCCACTGGCAGGTGATAACTGGTATCGTCGGGTTGTAACTGGTGTAAAAACCACAGCCGTTGTTGGGCGAAGGACAGTGGCTGTATCGGCATTAGCACAGGTATTGGCTCAGGCATGACCACAGTCACTGGGTTTACTGGCGCAGCCGGTGTCGCAATACCAGTAATTAATTCGGCCAATTGACGCACGGTGGGCGCATCAAAAAAGTCTTGTAACGTGAGTTGCTGTCCATAACGCTGGTTGATTTTCGCCAATACTAGGGTGGCCTGCAACGAGTTACCGCCGAGCTGTAAAAAGTCGCTATCTGGGTCGATAGGCTGGCGATTCAGCAACTCAGACCAAAACTGGGCAATGGTGGTTGCTATGTCGTCATCGGCACCAATAGATAACCGCTGCGGATGGAAAAATGCATCAATTTGGCTGCTACTGGTAAGCTCAGTGGCAATCATTTGATAATCAGCCCGATTAAATACTGCCATCGGGGCAGAGGTATCAACCTTTGCCACCACTGCTTCAGGGTCAAATGCCACCTTTAACAACTGCGCCTGACTCACCACCATTGGCTGTTGCGTCAAGACGCTTTCAGCCAATTGGCTGGTCAAAAATTGCCACGCCACGATATTACGTTCGGTGGGATTAAAGTGGATGGTCAATGGCTCATCATTACCCGGTATAACTTGCGCAAGATGCGCCAACATTTGATGTTCAACCCCTTTGCCCAAAGCACGACAACTGAGTAAAAATGAATCGAGTTGGCTATCAGCGCTGACAATCATCACCCCTACGAGGCCATAATCACCAAAACGGTCTGACAACTCCACCACCCAAAGGGTATGCGTTGGCAAAATTTGCAATACTTGTTCGGCGCTACGAGACACACCAGAGAAGTTAAACTGGCTGGTGCGTTGTGCCAATTGACTCACCCTAGCGGCGTCTTGTTCTGTGGCCAAACGAATGACCACATTCAATTCAAGCGAAGCGATAAATTCAGTAAAGGGTAAACGGGTTTGCAACTGCTGGCGCTGGGTCCGGTGCTGATATAACGCCGTTCGTTGGCTATCTTCTGAAGTCACTTGACCAAAGTTGTCGAGCAACCAGCAATGCTGTAATGTCTGCATCAGGTTTTCATCGGCGGGTAAACATAACACTTCAGGCAAAGCGGCACCCACATCTGCGATTTCGAGCGGGTTATCGTCGATAAAGACAAAGCTACCTAGTGCCAAATCTAACTCATTTGCTAACTGTTGCAGATTGGCCGATTTGGCCTGCCAGTTGATTTTCCATGCCGCCAAATGGCAGCGTTGTAATAACATATCCGGGTGATTATCAAACACTGCCCAAACATCTTGTTCGATATTTTTACTGCACAAACACAACAACCAACCCGCTTGCTGACGTTCAATTAAAAACTGCTGCAACTGTTGTTGTCGCTCGGTCACTACAACCGTCACTTCAGCCTGTTGCTCACCACAAACCCCTTGCCATAAGGTATTGTCACAATCTACCACCAGCACTTTACCCGGTTGACGTAAACGTTGATCAAACCGACGCCAGCAGGCCGTTGCTATGCTGGTAAAGTAAGCTTGTTGGTAGGGAATATGAGCCAATTTGTCGCTATAGTCGTCGAAAATATCCGTTTGCGGATAATATTGCTGCAACCACTCATTTGAGATAATGATTAACTGATCACTGAACTGTTGTTGTAGGTGTTGTTGTAGGTGCTGTTGTAGGTGTTGTTGTAGGTGTTGTGTTACCTGATCAACACTTTGTGCCCATGAACTATCTTGTTCAGGGCAGATCATCAGTAGGTTTAGCTGTGCCTGAGAATATTGCAACATAGTTTGTAATGCTTTCGCTAACTCGCTCAGCAACGACTCATCAAATGTTTGACCAACCTCGGCCAAATCTGATAAACGAATCAACCAACAATTCATGCCCTGATGACGATTAAGTTCGCTATCAGGGTTTAACATCAGTTGGTATACCTGATGGTAAGGGGCCATTTCGACGGTGACTGAATAGCCTAGAATATCTGCCCATTGCGCCATGGGTTGCTGGATTAGATCAGCGGTGAAAGTGGCCGCTACCAGACATTTTCCTGTCGTTGAGGAATGAGTTGGCTCTGGTTCAATGGGTTGGTCTGAACTGGGGTTACGATCGAGCAATTCAACCAAACCCAGTTCAGTGCTTAAAAACACCACTCGGCGATTGTTGAATAAAGGCGCGGGTTTAGGTTCTGACACCATGGTCGCCCCAAGTGCCTGATATTGTTTAATCGCCGCCTCAAAATCGGCCACTTCATAACAGACATGATATAAACGAATACCTTGAGCCAGCAATCCTTCAACCTGCGGGCCTGACACCAGTTCAATGCGCACATCGTTTTTGGTTTCAATCAAACATACCTGGGCATCTTGATGAGGGTCATAAATCACCTCGCTAATGGCGGTGACATCGTAATTACGTCGCACATACTCAATACCCTGAGCAATGCTATAACAGGCAACACCATTGTGATGGAACTGCTTGTCAGGCACTGCTTTTACTGGCTCAGGTGCAACAATAGCTTTAACAAAACCCTTAACCTCAGCTTTGTTATCCGATAGCAAAGCATTCAACTGCTGTTCAAAACAACCAAACCACTGGTCAATGGTGTTTTGCTCAAACAACTCGGTGCTGTACTCCCAAAATACCGCTAAACCCTGGTCGTTTTCACTCAGCGAAATCATCGAATCGAGGCGTGAATATTGACTGCTTGGCGGCATGATATCGACCGTTAAACCCGGTAGGTCCCATTGCACGACTGGGGTATTTTGCATCACCAACAAGTGCTGAAATAACGGATTGACGTTGTTGATACGTGGCACTTGTAGCGATTGCACCAGATGTGGAAATGGCACACTGTTGGCCTGAGCGGCCAGGATTTCTTGATGCACTTGTTTGACTAGGGTGGTGTTATCTGGATGGTGGCTAAAGTCTGCCCGGATCAGCAGCGGATTCACAAAATAACCAATCAGTGGTTCAAGTGCCGGATGCTGACGGTTAGCATCGCTGGTGGCGATGGCAAATTGTGACTGTCCGCTCAATTGATGCAGCGCCATCTGTAAACCGGTGCATAACACGCTAAACAGACTCACTCGCCACTCGCTAGCTTGGTGTTTTAGTGGTGTTATTAACTCTTGAGGCAGCTGATACTGGGTTGAAGCACCGGCATGAGTCATGCGTTGCGGACGCGGGTGATCAACTGGTAATTCAAGCTGCGGCCCAATATCCGCCATCGCCTGCTGCCAGTAACTTAGCGCAGGCTCAAATTCACCGAGGTTAAGCCGTTGTAACTCCCAACTGGCATAATCGGCATATTGAAACTCAAGGGGTGCCAGTGGTTTATCAGTGCCAGCATCATCAAATGTACTCACTTCTAAGCTCGAAAACTCACGATAAAAGACCCCGAGCTCATGGCTCAATAGCGATAAACTCCAGCCATCGGCGACGATATGATGCATCGCGAACAATAAAATATGCTGATCAGAATCAAGCCTTATCACCGTCGCCCGCAGCAAGGGTCCATGGGCCAAATCAAATACTTTGGCAACATCGTCATCCATCAACTGCTGTAACTTAGTTTGCCTGATTTTCGCGGGCATCCGTTTTAAATCATACCGTACTAGCTTAATCTCGCCCTCGGCAGCGATTTGCTGAACCACCTGATTGTCTTGCACCACAAAACAACTACGTAAAACTTCATGACGCTCAATGATGGCGTTAATGCACCATTCGAGCAATGCAATATCCAGCGGGCCATTAAAACGTAATGCCGCTGGAATATTATAGCTGGCATTGATATTGGCCTGTTGTGCTAGGGTCCATAACTGTTGCTGGGCAAAAGATAAAGGTAATGGTTCACTGCGACTGGCTTTGCTTAATACTAACGATTCAACCACACCTTCAACACCGCTACCCACACCATCAATGGCTTGTGCCAACTCGGCCAGCGTGGTGTGTTTAAATAACTCACGATAGGGCAGAGGCGCACTAAAGTGATCGGCGATTTTCGCCTGAACTTGCATCACCAGCAACGAATGTCCGCCCAGTTCAAAGAAGTTATCGCTGGCCGCAGTGACCGGCACATCAAGTACTTGTTGCCAGATATCGGCAACAATTTGCTCCGTTGGCGTTAACGTATCGGTTTGTTTATCATCGGGCTGTTCAACCACCAAATTAAGCAAAGCTTTACGGTCGAGTTTACCATTGCTGGTGAGCGGCATTTTATCCAGCAGTTGGTATTTGGCGGGTAACATAAAGCTAGGTAACTGTTCAGCCAGTTGCTGGCGTAATAACGCCAAATCAAGGGGTTTGCTAACACTGATATAAGCGATTAATCGATCGCTATCTGCAAGCACAACCACCTGAATCACATCGGCAAAATCGCCGATACAACGTTCAATTTCGTCTAACTCAATGCGATAACCCCGCACTTTAACTTGATGGTCAATGCGGCCAAGATAGGCCAAATCACCCGAGGTTAACTGACGCACCAAATCACCGGTGCGATAAAAACGCTGGCCATTGATATCAACAAAACGCTCTTGGGTTAACTCTTGGCTTAATTGGGCAGAATTAATATAACCCCTAGCCAACCCGGCACCCGCCAGATATAACTCGCCATCTAGCACTAAAACCTCGCTATGGTCGATGGGCTGGCCAATAGTGACCTTGTCTGTACTGCCTTTGCTAATACGGCTAAAGGTCGAATAGGTGGTATCTTCAGTCGGACCATATAAATTAAATACCGCCTCAACTTCAGGATTTTGATAGACCTTTTGCGCCAGTGCATTGCTCAGCGGTTCGCCCGCCAGATTGACCACTTTAATGCTATCAAGCAGTGGCTGATGGCTGAGCAGTTCGGCCATTACCGAAGGCACGGTATTGAGCAAAGTAATGTTGGTGGAGGCATCTAGCTGGGTTAAATCCAATACGTTATCAACCAATACCACACCGCCGCCAGTCGTCAGCGGCAACAACAATTCAAATACCGACAGGTCAAAGCTTAATGACGTGGCCGCCAATACCCCTTGCAACCACGATGGTTGATAAACATCACTGGCCCATTGCAACATTGCTAGAGTATTTCGGTGTTCAATCGCCACGCCTTTGGGTCGTCCGGTAGAACCCGAGGTGAAAATGACATAAGCCAGTTGTTCGGCAGAGATGGCGATTTGAGGGTTCGTGGAATTAGATTCAGTCTCAGTTTGAGGGATAATAACATTGCACAGGTCTGCCACTGGGCTATCGGCGGTGCTGATGCAGTGTGTAATACCAGCATCAGTCACCATGGCCTCTAAACGGTTTTGCGGATAATCAATATCTAACGGCACATACGCCCCACCCGCTTTAAGCACTGCCAATACCGCCACTACCATCATCGGGGTGCGAGGTAAACAAATGCCGATACACTGCTCAGAGGTGATGCCTTGGGCCAATAAAATATGGGCCAGTTGATTGGCTTGCTGATTTAATTGCGCATAGCTGAGCTGTTCTTGCTGTTGTTTGCGGGGAAAGTAACTCAGTGCAATCTGGTTCGGGGTCTTTTCAACCTGCTGTTCAAACGCTTGTGCAAGGCTATCGAACTGGGGTTGGTAAGCAGTCACTTGCGGACAATCAAACACCCTGCGGGTTGAATCGTCCACCACCGACTGACAAAACGCGATAAACTCGCCGACCCACTTTTCAATGGTCTCACTGCTGAATAAGTCGGTGTTATAACTCAGGGTGGCATCATAATGATTTTGCAGTTCAATCATATCTAAGCTGAGATCAAACTGGCCTTCTTGCTGATGCATATCGAAAGGTGCGAGGGTTAAGGCCCCTTGTTGCAATTCACCGCCTTGGCCAACAAACAACATCGGCAAATCTGCCGTCAGTTGTGGTTTTTGTAAGGCAAATAATACTTGGAAAATCGGTGAACGGCTGTTATCTGGAGTAAGTTGGCTCTGTTTAGCCAGATCTTTAACCACACACGAAAAAGGATAATCTTGATGGTTTAACGCCGCCAGCACCGAAGTTTTGCACTGTTGCAGCAGTTGTTCAAATGACGTATCAGGCTGACATTGACTGCGCAGCGCCATCACATTGGTGAAATAACCCACCGTGGCATCAAATTCACTGCGACTACGCCCCGCCGCTGGGGAGCCAATCACAATATCTGTTTGTCCGGCGATACGATGAATAAAGCTCTGAAACAGCGCCAATAACAAGGTATAAGACGTACAACTGCGCTCACTGGCCAATCGATTAAGCGATTGCGCCAAATCTGAATCTAGTTGAAAGTTGAAGGTAGACCCGCAGTACCTTTGCTGTTCTGGTCGGGCATAATCTAACGGCAATAATAACGATGGCGGCGCACCAGTTAAATGTTCTGTCCAATATTGTTGGTCTTGTTTACCCTGCGCCGACAACAGATATTGCTGCTGCCAAGCGACAAAGCTGGCGTAGCTGTGCCCTTCACTGCGACCTTCACTATGACCTTCACTGCGACCTTCACTATGACCTTCACTGCGACCAACATTATCGACCACATCATGGTTGTAATCAGCCAGCAGCTGGTCAATCAGCAACCAGGCACTCCACGCGTCACCGATAATATGGTGCATGGTAAACACCAGTACAGATTCAGCTTCACCCTCAGCATCGGTCAACTGATATAAACGACAACGGAAAATATCACCGCCTTCAAGGTCAAATGGCTGGGCATAATCTACCGCTACCCGCTGGTCTAACTCAGCCTCATTCAGCAATATATGCTCGAATAAACACGGCTGCAAGGTGGCTTGTTGAGTTAAACCTTGTTCATCAAAATAAAAACGATGACTCAACACTGGATGACGGGTTTGCAGCGCCAATACAACCTGCTGCAATTTTGCGACATCGACCTCACAGCGTAACCGCACCGCCATGGCAATATGATAAGCACTGCTATCTGGTGCCGTCTGGTAAAGGTGCCATAACGCCTGTTGACCCATGGATAACGGCAAAGCCGCTAACGAGTCCAAATTGGCCAACTGAGCCGACTGGGCTTCGGCAGCATCTCCGGCCTGCGGCATCACCGCCAATGCTTCGCTGGTGAGTTCGGCCACCGATAATCCCTGCATCCACTTCACCATGGGAATATCAGCGTGTAATTGCTTCTTCAGACGATTGCGCAATTCTATCGCCATTAATGAATCTAACCCCATGCCATCAATCGGTTGTTCAACATCGATTTTGGTCACCGGTAATTGCAATACATTGCCCAGTTGTTCGACGATAAAGGTTTGCACTTGGTCAGCGGTCATGGCTGCTATAACAACAGCTTCAGCTGCAACTTGCGGTTTATCTGTCACAAAAGCGGCCAACATCGGTGGGATATCGGCGCTGTAGAAATCATTTAAGAATCCACTAAGGTCTTTGGGTAATACTGCAACCTGATCCCTAGCCGAACAGTCATTGCTGCTCAATATCTGATTAAACCAATGTAACCCTTCGGTCACCGTCATTACATATTCATTAACGTTACCTACTACACTATTGCTTACAGAGCCAACATGTTGCGCCAACATACCTTCATCAGCCCAAGCACCCCAGTTAATGCTGATACCTGGCAACCCACCAGCACGTCGCTGCGCCATCAGCCCATCTAAACCTGCATTGGCCGCCGCATACGCCGCCTGACCATAAGCACCGATTAACCCAGCCGCCGAAGAGAAACAGACAAACAATTGCAGCGACTCACTGTGTTCACGGCTGTATTGGTCTAATAAACGCGCACCCTGTATTTTCACCGCCAAGGTTTGGTCAAAGTCATCAGGGTTAATCTGTGATAGGGTTTGATGAGAGAAAATACCAGCCCCATGGATAATGCCCGCCAGTGGCGGCATATTTTGGCTAATATCGTCGAATAGGTTTTTAACGTCGGTTTCTTTGCTGATATCTGCGCTGATATAGCGACCATAGGTATTGTCAGCGGTTGCGGCACGGCCACACAATACCAAATGTTCAACCCCCTGAGTTTCAACTAACCACTGGCTGAGTTGCTGACCAATCGCGCCCATGCCGCCAGTGATCAGATAAGTATGTTCGCTCGACCAGTGATAATCTTGCGCCTGGGCAGGATTGAAAGTTTGTAACCTTGGCACATAACGCTGGTTTTGACGCCATGCCACCAGCTGTTCGTGGTTATCAGTGATGGCCGCTGCAATCTGGCTAATGGCAGCGTTTTCGTCGCAGTCAGATTCTAAGTCAATCAAACCACCCCACTGTGCCGGGATTTCGCTGGCCATCACTTGAGCAAGGCCCCAGTAACTGCTTTGAATAGCATCGATTGCCCCACCATCCACCCGACAAGCGCCTTGAGTGACTAGCCATAATTGGCTGGCAGGATAATTTTTTAACAGTTCAAGTACTTCAATATAATCAAAGCTTTGTGCTTTACAGCGATAAATCACATGTTGTGGATCCGCCGCGTTAAAACGCTTATCACCAATCACTAAACACCCTGCTAAAACGAGATCAGCAGTGGGTAAAATCTGCTCATCGGGCTGCCATTGGAGTTGATAAAGCTGATATTGCAGTGGGAGGGTGAGCAGTGCTTTTAAGGCGTTATGGCTAATCTGCCGAGTGGTTAACCCCACCATTTCGCCGATAGGTTGGCCTTGCAAATCAAACAGTTGAATGTCGACGGTTAATAGATTTTCGTTGCCGTTTAATGTCGGTCTTAGCTTGGCAAAACTATATAAGCCCTTTTTATCAGCACAAGGGGCCGCTAAACCTTTAACATCAAAACGCTCAATCGCCACTGGCAATACTATCTGACCATCGTCTTTGCTCGCCGTGGCCATCGCCACTTGCAAACAACCATCGAGTAACGCTGGATGAATGCCGTAATCAGCAACCTGAACGCTGGTATCGGCCGTTAATTTGACCCGACCCAGCGCTTGTTGTTCGCCAACCCACAATTCATCAATAATCTTAAATGCTGCACCATAATGAAAACCATGCTGGTGTAAACGTTGATAAAACGCCTCAACATCTTGTTGTTGCTGACATTGTTGACGAACCTGTTCAAGTGTGTCGGTGAATATTGCTTGGTTAGATGGGGTATTGAACCTACCAGTAACATGGGTCTGTAATGCCGCACCTTGCCCTGAACTGACAATACTAAAGTGATCATTACCGTCAACCATCAACTGTACTTTGGTCGGCTTTTGCGAATGCAACATCAGCACCTGTTCGATACTGATATCAGCCAATACTTTACCGTTAGCGGCAAAGTTGGCCATCTCAAGATAACCCGTGGCAGGCATAATCAACTGACCAACAATATCATGACCTTGCAAATAAGCCAGCGGACCATCAGCCACCAACTCAGCACTGTAACAACTTAGCGGCGGCGCTAACAATTCGATTTTGTCGCTTAATAGTGGGTGGAGTGATTGACGAGCTCCAACCGCTGGTTTCTCAGGCACTCGCCAATATCGTTCTCGCTCAAACGGATAATTTGGCAATGCAACTTTTTGTATCCCTGGAAGTAAAGGGCCAATCAATTCAGGCCAGTTTAAATCAAATCCCGCCTGATATAACTCAGCGGCACAATGAAGGGTTTGCGCCCCCGTTTTGGTCATTGTCGCCAGGCAGGGTTTTTCAATCAAAGTTGACACCATTACCGACAATACAGGCTTTGGCCCAAGCTCCATCATCAATCCCAGACCTAGGGCTTCAAGGGTTTGAACTCCCTGATAAAAACGCACAGTTTGACGAATATGCTGACACCAATACTCGGCATTCATTTGACCATCGGCTAGTAACTCACCTGTCACATTGGAACATAAGGGTATTTTCGGCGGATGATAAGTCACCGCTTCGGCCACTTGTCTAAACGGCTCAACCATCGGTGTCATCATCGAAGAGTGGAATGCATGAGATACGGTTAAACGGCTTATATTGATGTCGCTGCTGATTTGGCCCATCAGTGTATCAATGTCGAGTTCAGATCCGGCGATCACCACATTTTGACTGCCGTTGACTGCCGCCAATGAAATATCGGTGTCGGCGATTAATTCTAGTGCCTGTTGCTCGCTCATTGCTAACGCCAGCATCACACCCGGTTCGCACAATTGCTGCATCAGTTGGCCACGAGCACATACCAGTTTCAGCCCATCTTCAAGGGAGATAATCCCCGCAATACAAGCAGCAGCATATTCGCCGATGCTGTGGCCCATCACCACATCGGGTCCAACGCCTAAATGCCGCCAGTATTGGGCTAATGCAACTTCAAGACAGAACAAGGCAGGTTGGGTATTTTCGGTGGCATTCAACGCTGCATCGTCATCGCCAAAGAGGATATTAAGTATTGAATAACTTTGCTTAGCTAACAAGGTTTCACACTGGTCCAGCGTATCGCGGAATACCGCTTGTTGCTGATACAGTGTTTGGCCCATGGTTAAATACTGACTGCCTTGTCCGGTGAATAACCAAGCCAGTTTGACCCGTTTAGATGGGGTTTTCGTAGCAATGACAGAAGTGAGGGTTCTGCTTTCATCAAGTCTAAACGCCTGACGATAAGCAAAGTGATCACGCCCCATCGCGGCGCTATAGGCGATTTGTGCCAGTGATTGCTGAGGATTGGCAGTGAGATGTTGCTGGTATTTGGCCGCCAGCGCCACCAGTGCGGTCTCACTTTTGGCAGATAATAACAGCAGTTGCGACCCTTCTTGTTCGTCGGCCTGCGATGTGACCACAGGCGCTGTTTGTTGCAAGATGACATGCGCATTAGTGCCACTCATGCCAAATGAGCTAATACCAGCAGTTCGTCGTTCGCTTGCCCAGTCTTGTGTTTTATCAACCACTTTAATGGCCAAATCTGCCCAGTCTTGTGTTTTATCAACCACTTTAATGGCCAAATCTGCCCACGGAATATGTGGATTAGGTTGGTTAAAATGCAGTTGTTTCGGCAGTTGCTGATGTTGCATCGACAGCAATACTTTAATCAATCCAGCGACCCCCGCCGCCGCTTCAAGGTGACCAATATTGGTCTTAACAGAGCCGATAAGCAGCGAATGTTCTCGTTGTTGGCCATAAGCCCCAGCCAGCGCAGCCACTTCAATCGGATCGCCCAGTGGCGTGCCGGTGCCATGCGCTTCGACATAATCAATATCATTAGGCTGCAAATTGGCCTGTTTTAGCGCCTGTTGCAGCAGTTTTTGCTGGGCTTTTTCACTGGGCACAGTAAATCCACCGCTGGCACCATCGTGATTGACCACTGAGCTTTTGACTTGCGCCAAAACTTGGTCGCCATCGATTAATGCGACTGACTGGCGTTTAAGCACCAACATACCGCAACCTTCGCCACGACCATAACCGTCGGCAGCGGCTGAGAAGGTTTTGCAACGGCCATCAACTGCCAATGCCTGAATTTTTGATAAGAAAACGGTGCTTTTCGGTGACAACGATAATTGCACCCCACCAATCAATGCCAGTTCACTTTCGCCACTACGCAAGCTCTGACAACCCAAATGCAATGCCACCAGCGAGGATGAACAGGCGGTATCAACCACCATGGCAGGCCCCTGTAAACCCAGGGTATAGGCCAAACGTCCGGCGGCAAAACTTAAACTGGTGCCGGTACCACTATAAGCACTAATATCGTCGCTGGTGCCACTAAATTGCATCAGGCCATAATCAGACTGGCCCATGCCAACGTATATCGCCACTGGCTTTCCGGCCAATTTACTCGGTGCCAGTCCGGCATATTCCAACGCTTCCCAGCTTACTTCGAGCAATAAGCGTTGCTGAGGGTCTAAATCCAACGCTTCGGTGGGAGAAATAGCAAAAAACTGCGGATCGAAAGCGTCGATATTGGCCAAATACGAACCGCCCTGACAGTGAATATCTGGGTAGTGGCTACTGTCCCAACGATTGCTTGGTACCGCTGACACCGTATCACGGCCCTCAGATAGTAATTGCCAGAATTGATCAGGATTATCTGCCCCTGGGAAACGACAACCCATGCCGACAATCACAATGGGGTCATCATCACTGTCATTGTCAATGGCGACTGGCTGCTGAATTTCAATTGGCTCGACTTCATGGTTAAGATCATCGAGTTGTAAAATATCGCTGGCAATAAAATCTGTTAGTTCATCAATGGTGGGATGTTTAAATAATAAAGTGGCGGGTAAATCGCAGTGCAGCTGCTGTTGCAGTCGGTTTTTAAATTCGACCGCGGTGAGTGAATCCATGCCTTGTTCAAATAGACCTTGTTGTGGGTCTAAATCACTATCACTATGACCCAACACCTGACGCAAGTGATGCTGTAAAAAGTCGTTTAAATGCTCGTATCGGGCGGTTTTATTGCTGAGTTTGCCCAGCTCTGCCAACAGTTCTGCCAGCAACTCGCTTTGGCCACGATTAACATTGTTACTGTCAGCAGCCAAATCTGGCAACATTGAAAAATAAGCCAAAACACCTGCTTGTTGCTTTGCTTTGTCCTTTAACAGCCCAGCACTAATTGGCACCACACCTACCTGATGCTCAGCTCGGCCCATCAACTCAGCCAAAATCGCCAGCCCTTGGGCAGGTTTAATGCTGTCGATGCCTTTGAGTTGTAAACGCTGATCAGCCTGTTTTTGCGCCGCCGCACCAATGCCAGACCATGCGCCCCAGTTAATCGATAAGGCCGGCAACCCCTGTTGTTGCCGTTGTGCGGCCAAATAATCTAAAAAGGTATTGGCGGCACAATGGTTGCCCTGGCCAATAGAACCAATCAATGAAGCTGCCGAAGAAAACAGCACAAAATCATCCAGTTGATGATCTAACGTCAATTGATGCAAGTGCCACGCACCCGCCACTTTGGCATCAAAGACTTGATTATAGTGTGACCATTGTTGCTCGCTAAGCACCCCATCAGCCAATACGCCAGCACTGTGGATCACCCCAGTTAATACCGAGTATTGCGCCTCAAAATCGCTGATTGCCTGGGCCAGTGCAGTTTTGTCTGCCACATCTAGCTGCGAAATTTGCACCTGACATCCGAGCCTGCGAATATCATCAATCACCTGCAACGCCGAAACAGGTGGCGCACTGCGACCGATCAGCAATAACTGGCCAACGCCTTGGATCGCCAACTGCTCGGCCACCGCCAGCCCCAGACCCGACAATCCCCCGGTGATAACAATGCTGCGGTCAACGGGTTGTCTTACCCGTGGCATACACAACACGATTTTGCCGCGATGTTTGGCGTGTTGCATGGTACGAAAGGCTTGTAATGCTTGGCCCACCGGATAACGACTATATTCAAGCGGGGTTAATTTTGTCGATTCAAATAACGGCAGCAATTGGCTGAACATCTGGCCAATCACCTCAGGTTGGGCAAAACTGGTGGCGATTAAATCCACCAGATAATAACTAACATCTTTCGAATGCTCTGCAATTTGATCAGTAGTGAATACGCCTCGCTTGCCAATTTCAGCAAAACGACCATCTGCGGCTAGGCAACTTAAACTGGCAGCAATAAAACCCTCGCCAGTCAGCGAGTTAAGCACCACATCAACGCCCTTGCCTTTGGTGATTTGCATCACTTGCTCGGCAAAATCTAGCGAACGGGAGTTGACGATATGTTTAATGCCAAGGGCCTGCAATAACGGCCATTTGGCTTTGCTGGCACTGGCAATGATTTTTGCCCCGCAGTTGAGTGCCAGCTGAATGGCTGCTAGCCCCACACCACCCGTGGCCGCGTGGATAAGCACGGTTTCATAACGTTGTAAATTGGCATGATAACGCAGGCAATAATAACTGGTTAAAAAGGCTACTGGGATGGTCGCCGCTTGGGCAAAACTCAATCCGCTCGGTATGGCACACACCACCCGCTGGTCTACGGTTAAATGCTGCGCAAAACTGCCCAGTCCCACCGCCATCACTTCATCACCGAGGGTAAATTGGTTTACTTGCTCGCCCACAGCGGTGATCACCCCGGCGCATTCAGCACCCAACTCACCACTATCTGAAGCAAAAGCAGGCATCAAACCCAGCAATACATCACGAAAATTCAAACCACTGGCACGAATTTCGATGGTCACTTCATTGACCCCTAATTCAGCTTTAGCCATGTCAGTGACTGCGAGGCTGTCCATGTCTTGCGCCTGGTCAAAAGCTAAGGCCCAGGGTTGTTGGGGGATCAGCAATGATGGCTGTTGCAGCGGTAATAACCTTTTCACCTGACGCTGACCATGGTACGACACCGCGGGTTCACTATCTTTTAACGACAACTCCGCCAACAGTGCATCAATGCTTTGCGCGGAACCATCAATATCAATTTGCTTGCAATGTAACTCTGGGTGTTCCAGCGCTATCGCTTTACCCAATCCCCAATAGGTGGCTTGTGCCAGTGCATTTTCAGCACCTTGTGACAGCAATACCAACTGCTCAAATTCGACGTTGTATTTCAGGGTCGCCTGCAATAAATTGAGGGTACTTTGCGACAATAACTGATGATGAAGCGACCATTGCGCCATCGAGGTATCGGTCACGCCCCATGACTGGATCACTCCGGCAAAGGCGCGTTCTGCCAATACCGTAAACAACGCCGTATAATCTTCGCTGTTGCTCGGATTAACTTGATAATGCAGATTGCTCAGCTCGGCAAAACCTTCACCCTGAGTGACCTTAATCACCTTATCACCACGGTCGGTGATGGCTTGAACTAGCTCAATACCATCATCAACAAACACTAACCAGGCTTGTTGTTTCAGGTTTAGCTTCTGGATTAGATTGGTCCCGGGTAACTGACTGATGATCAATGCCTGATCTAACGCGCTAGATTCTTCAATCACCCGGCTATGGGCAAAACCGCTACCTTGCAGCAAACCCTGCCAACTTGGCGTATCCAGCAAGGGATAATCAAGTCTGACGTTATCATTAAAACGCCACCAGCCTTCGGTCAGGCCAAAGGTGAAATCAAGATAGCGACTTTTGGCCGTGCCTTCCAATACCAGCAACAGTCCCTGCGGGGCCAGAATTTCTTTAATATGAACGAGGGTTTGCGGCAAATCAGCAGTGGCATGTAACACATTGGCGGCAATGACAATATCAAAACATGCCGATGCTAAACCCTGTTCCAGCGGCGACTGCTCAATATCCAATAGCTGATAGCGCATAAATGGATAAGCCTGATAGCGGCTTTTGGCACGGTTAATAAATAACGCCGATAAATCAGTAAAAGTATATTCGCACACCTTGGCAGGTAAGCTGTTCAGCATCTCTAGTAAATAACCGGTGGTACCGCCGGTGCCTGCGCCAATTTCTAAAATACGAATGCCCTTGCCCATTTGCTGGGCGGCGCAAACGGCACTTAATACTTGCTCCACCAGCCTATTCATCGCATCGGCACCGGGCGAATCGCTATACAAACCACTGGCTAGGGTCAAATCACCTTCTGGAAATAATACCTGAGTCGGGTCAATATCACCGCGTAATACTGGCCCCAGCTGCTCGCAACACTGCTGGAGTAAGGTTAATTCTGCGGCCAATGGGGGGTTATCTTGTTTCAGCTGTGTTAACTCAGCCAATACTTGCGAGTGATCAGGTAAGTTATGTGTTGCCACGCCCTCAGCGGTTAGCAGCCCATCTTGGTGTAGAATCTCAAGTAAACGCTGTAATAAGTCGGCTTGTGAATCCGTCACGGGCAAGGTGACGGAATCAAAGGTTTGGTCGGCCACCAGTGGTGAACCCAATAGTTCAAACCAGTACAACACCATACGACCAAGCAAGGGCTGTAGTTGGGTTAACATCGGCAGGTAAATCGCCGGAACGTCAGCATTGAGTGACGGCAATGACATCTGCGCCAACTCAACGGTCAATGGCAAATCAAACAGCGGTTGAGGCAACCACTGGCTTTGATACAGCCACTCATGATGATCGCTTTGTGGCTGCAAAGTGGCAATTTTTTGCACTTTTAGCCCGGTTAGCTTCGCCAACAACTCGCCAGAATCGGCAAAGATGCAAAAATCTGCACTTATCTGCGATTGTGACTTAGCTGGTTGGTTAGGCGCTATTTGGTTAGGCATAAGTTGGCACCAAACCCACACCTGGTGCCCGGCTTTGGCATTAAAATAAAGCTGCTCAAGGGCTACTGGCACATAAGTATGCTGTGGGTCTATGGTGTCAAGTAACGGACCCATGGTTTGCAAACAACTATCGAGCAATACTGGATGAAGTTGGTTTTGTCCATCGACTAAACTGCGTTTAATCTCAACTTTGGCAAGTAGCTGGTTTTGTCCTGCGCTGTGCCCTTCTCCGTAATAGCACCATAGCGATTTAATCCCCTGAAATTGCTCGCCATAAGCGATTTTGCGTTTCACCCTGGCTTGTAAATAATATTGTTCTGGGTCTATTTCGGTTCCAAGGCCTTGCAACTGTTGCAACTGAGCTAACCCAGCTTCAGGTCCGTTTTCAATCGCAGTTTCGCCAACGGTTAAGTTGGCATGGCAATGGGCTTGCCAATGTTTGTCGTCGTCATCACCTTGGTCACTGACAATCTTAATATCACCATCTTTCATCACCAACTGCACTCTGGCATCCTGAGATTTGGCCAATATCAGCGCTTGTTCAAACACCATATTTTGTAATATCAATGGCTGCTCAGGATAGGCAATACCACCCGCTTGCAGCGCCATTTCAACATACCAAGCAGCGGGCAGTACCAGCTGATCAAAAACTTGGTGATCAGCAAGCCAACCAAATTGTCGTAATGAAATTTGATTATCAAATAAACGACAATCATCGGCTAAACCCGTATGCACCAACCGTTCACCAAGGATGGTGCCGGGTTTGAAGCTTGAGTGAGATGTACTAATATTGGTCGAGGTTTTGACCCAAAAATGTTTATTATCAAAAGGATAACCGGGTAATACCAGGGTTTGCCATGGCTGTGAATGAATTGCAGACCAGTTTGGCGTATAACCCGACTGGTAAAGTGATAACACGGTATGCAGCAGTTGTTGCCAATCATCACCTTTGTGGCTCAGGCTACTTTGACAAGACAAACCGCTGTCTGACACTTGAGCCAATAACACCGGTCTGGGGCCTATTTCAATGATTTCAGGTTGGTTTGATAAGGCTTTTAACTGTTGCAGGCCAGCGAAAAAACGCACTGGTTCACTGATATGTCGTAACCAGTAATCGGCATCGACCATACCTTTTGGAGCGCCTTGAGTTAAACGCGTGGCGCTAAGGTTAGAATAAAATGCCAAGGTCGGGGTTTGATAATCGATTTGCTCAGCCACTTTGGCAAATTCATCGAGCATCGGCGCCATGGTCGGGCTATGAAAGCCATGGGAAACAGGCAACCGGGTCGACTTGATTTTTAACGCATTGAGTTCGCGTTGCAGCCGTTTAATCTCTTCTTCACTGCCCGAGAAGACGATTTGTTCAGCACCATTAATCGCCGCAATGGCCAAATCGGGGTGGCGTTTTAACAGCTTTTCACCACGAGCTTCGCTGATCGCCACCGACAACATTGCCCCAGTTTGGCATAATTGCGCCATCAATCGACCACGAGCACTCACCAGCGTCATGCCCTGCTCAAGGGTCAATATTCCCGCGACGCACGCCGCGGCATATTCACCAATACTATGGCCCATCACCCCATCAGGTTTTAATCCCCAGGATAACAGCATGTTGGCCAAGGCCATTTCAATGGCAAATATCGCCGGTTGGGTATGTTGAGTTTGGTTTAACGCTTCTTCGTCATCGCCGAATAATAATTCGGTGAGTGACCTGTTTTCAGAAGAGTCACCTTGGTAATACTCAGCACACTCATCAATACACGCTCGGAACACTTGGTTTTGCTGATACAGGCTATGGCCCATATTGAGATATTGACAACCCTGACCGCTAAACAACCAGATCACCGGCGGCTTTTGGCTGGAGACTTTGTGGGCATAGGGCGCGGCCAGCTGAGTAATCAAATCTTCAACGGTATCGGTGACAAATCCGCCGCGATAATCAAAATGACTGCGGCCCGCATTCACCGTGGCAGCAAAATCTGCCAAATCAACCTGGGGGTGCTGTTGTAAATAATCGCGATAATCGCTGGCCAAAAGCTTCACCGCTTGAACTGTTTTACCCGACAGGGTGATAAGTTGCGCGCTTGTTTGTTGTGCAGGAATTGTGACAACTGGGGCAGCTTTTAAGATAGCGTGTGCATTGGTGCCGCTCATGCCAAATGAACTGACCCCAGCCATACGTTGTGAACCTTGCCAATCTTGGTTTTCTTTGACTAGATTGATGGCCATATCAGACCAAGGGATATTATCGTTGCCTTGCTGACAATGCAGGCTGGCGGGTAACTTTTGCTGTTGTAAACACATCACGGTTTTAATCAGCGATGCCATACCCGCAGCGGCTTCGAGGTGGCCGATATTGGATTTAACACTGCCTAATAACAGCGATTCGCGACGGTTATCGTGGCAATAGGCTTGATGTAAAGCTGAGACTTCAAGGGGGTCGCCCAATGGCGTGCCGGTACCATGTGCCTCGACATAACTGATATCAGCAGCATCTACTCCAGCATTGGCTAACGCCTGTTGAATGACTTTTTGTTGCGCCTGCTGATTGGGCACCGTCAACCCTGAACTATAACCATCATGATTGACCGCTACGCCCAATATTCGAGCGTGTTCGGTGCTGTTAGTACGGGCAGAGTCATCGGCTCTACGATCAACTCGGCGAAGTACCATCACACCACAACCTTCGCCACGACCAAAACCATCGGCATTGGCGGCAAACGCTTTGCAACGGCCATCGGGGGCTAACGCTTTGACTTTAGACAAGAATATTTGGCTTTGCGGACTAATCGACAAATGCACCGCACCGACAATGGCCAGCTCACATTCGTGATTATTGAGGCTCTGACAGGCCAGATGTAACGCCACCAAAGAAGATGAGCAGGCAGTATCAATCGACAATGCCGGACCTTGCAACCCTAGAGTATACGCCAGTCGACCAGCGACAAAACTGAGGCCATTACCGCTGCCACTGTAACCATCCAACTGGGTTAAGTCGCCAGCCTGCATCATCGCATAATCCATTTGACTGACCGCCGCAAATACCCCGACCTGCTGGCCTGCTAGGGTTGAAGGCGCAATGCCCGCGTGCTCTAACGCGCGCCAGCTGGTTTGCAATAATAACCGTTGTTGCGGGTCCATCGCTCGGGCTTCATTGGCCGAGATGCCAAAAAATCGGGCATCAAACTGGTCGATCTGATCGACAAAATGGCCAAAGCGACAATAGGTTTTACCCGCGACTTCTGGGTCTGGGTCATATAACTCATCCACCGACCAGCGGTTTTGTGGAATATCACCAACACTGTCTACCCCTGCTAATAGATTCTGCCAAAACTCTTCAACCGAATTGGCCGCCGGAAAACGACAGGCCATGCCAACAATGGCGATCTCCTGGCTGCTCTTTTGTTCTTTCTCGACCTTTTTCTCAGCGGCTTTTTCAAGGGCTCTGTGTGTAGGTTCAGGCTCCACCACTTCATGCTGATAAATATCTATCATCAACACTTCACGGGCGAGATAATTGACCAGCTCAGCGACATTGGCATAACTGAACAATAACGATGCGGGTAAAGCTTGACCCAACAGCGCTTGCAGCTGGTTTTTCAGCTCTACCGCGATTAACGAATCCATGCCCAAATCAACAAAACCCCGTTGCTGATCGACTTCATCAAAGCCTAACGTACGGGCAATCACCCCAGAGACGCGGGCAGACAATAATTGATATTGCTCATGGCCTGTCGCACACTCAGCCAATTGTTGACCAAAACGTTCGGCTTGGGCTGAGGGTGCTGCTGTAGCACTGGTTTGAACAAAGTTGGCGAAAAACGGCCAACTTTGATATTGCTGCATCAACACTGGCCAGTCTATCGGCAACACCGCCAATGAAGCATTTTTAGCCTTTGCACTATTTTCAACAGCGGCCGAAAATGCCGCAATACCGCCCTCAACATCAATACTGCCGATGCCTTTAAGCAACATGCGTTGTTGCGCGTGTTGACCCGAGCCGATATCAGACCAAACGCCCCAGTCGATACTGGTGGCCGCCAGGCCCTGCGCTTGGCGAAAACCCGCTAGGCCATCAAGAAAACTGTTGGCCGCTGCATGGTTGCTTTGTCCGGTCGAACCAAACAAACCAATGGCCGAGGAGAACAAGACAAAAAAGTCCAAATCCATCGACTCCGTCAGTTGATGCAAATAATAACTGGCTTGAACTTTGGCGGGCAGTATCGAATAAAAATCTGGCCAATTTTGTTTACTCAATAAACCATCAGACAAATGTCCGGCACTGTGGATCACCCCTGCCAGCGGCACCGTCATTTGACCAAAGGCCGCTTCCATTTGGCCAAAGTCGGTTACATCTGCCTGTAATACCTGGATATTGGCGCTAAGCTGCGCCAGCTTTTGCTGCTCAGCATCGTCAGGCTGACGTCTAGCTATCAGATAAATATGTTCAGCACCTGACTCACTCAAATGCGCTGCCACTGCTAAACCTAAACCACCTAACCCGCCGGTAATCACATATCCGGCACCGGGTTTAATGCTCAAGATGGGTTCGTCATTGACAGCAACATCAGCCTGCTGTGCAAGCCGAGCCACGCATCGTTCGCCGTTGACATAACACACCTGAGTTTCATTACCGGTGTCTGCCATTTGATCGACAATCGCTTGGCGTTGTTGCACTAGGCTTTGTTGCTCATCTAAATCTAATACCCAACCTGCCAGCTCGTTATGCTCCATAAACACCGTTCGGGCCATGCCCCATAACATCGCTTGTGCAGGATTAGTCGCAAACGCGCCTCGCGACAACATACACAACGGCAACACCTGGCTGGTCTCTAACATGGCTTGCACTAGGTGCAATAACCCGGCACTGGTATAAGCCGCCGCTTGTTCAAGATTATCGATGGTTGCCGCCAACGGCCAGGCGTATAAAATGCCTTCAATCGGTTGGCTAAGCTGTTCGAACAGGGTAATAAAATCGGCTTTATTGGTTGGGTTAACCACAAACTGATAACTGCCCGTGCGTTTAAAAGTCTCGCCGATGGCCACCACAATCAGCGGATGGGCCAAGTTAAATAAAGAATGAGGATAGGTTACTAGGTCGCTTTCGCGGCCAATAAATGCCAGCCAAGTGCCCGGTTTATCTTCTGGCGCTTGTTGCTCTTGTTGAGAGAGGGTTTGGGCAACAATCAACAGCTGTTTGCTTTGCGCCTCAACCAAACACTGGCTATCAGCAAAACCCGCCTCACTTAGGCATAATTGCCATTGCAACGGGTCGAGTAATGGATAATGGCTGCGACGGTCAAAATCAGTAAAACGCCACCAGCCTTCGGTTAAACCAAAGGTTAAATCAAGCCAAGCTTGTTGTTCTGAACCTTCTAATAAGATCACCGCGCCGTTGGGCCTGAGCAACTGTTTAATATGGGCCAACGATACACTTAAATCACGGGTGGCATGGATCACATTGGCTGCAATCACCAAGTCAAAGCTATGTAAATCAAAACCTTGGCCTACGGGCACCTGTTCGATGTCGAGCAATTGATAGCTAACATTGACTTTTGCATAAGAGGAAGTATCGTTAAACTGTTGTTCGGCTTTGGTCAAAAAAGCCGATGATAAGTCTGTGAAGACATACTGGCTTTTGTTAGGTGACGACTCTTTACACAAAAAGGGTAACAAGTGCGCCGTGGTACCGCCAGTGCCCGCACCAATTTCAATGATGCGAATGCCGCGTTGGCTCGGACAACCCTTAATCAATTGCTCGACCACCTTCACCAGCCCCTGATTAATGGCCACCGCCGCCACCGCGTTTTGATACAATTCTCGTGCCGAATCCAAATCGCCTTGGGGGAATAATAACTGAATCGGGTCAACCTCGCCGATCAACACTTCAACCAGCTGGTCGCAACAACGTTTAATTAACGCCAATTCCGCGGTCGCCTGAGGGAATTCGTGGCTCAACAGGGCAAATAATTGGGCTGATTCCATGCTTTGAGGGATTTTTTTCACCGTCCAAGATGCTTGATTCAAATAATCATCTGCCAGCGAATGGGGTTGTTCGGTGGCCATCAACCAGCCCGGTTGTTCGAGGTGGCCCATCAAGGCAAACACCAGTTTATGTTGCTCACCAATGATGCCCATCTGGTCTACTGCGTCTTTTAAACCAAAACTCACCTCTAAATCTAGCGTTAAGCCCAAGCGGATAAAAGCGTTATAAATAATATGGCTACAACTGCTCTGTAAATCGGTTAAAAACGCCCCATACCAGTGTAGGGGTTCGTTATTGAAATGGGCTTCAACCTCACTAATCGGTGCTAAAAAGTCACTCTGGGGCAAATCAAAATGGGCTTGCGGTTGCCAGTCGAGGCGATAGAACCAGTCGTCAATATCAGGCTTATCTGAAGAATTAGCCGCAAACAGACTTTGACGGCTGACTTGTTGTAATTGCAAACCCGTCAATTGAGCGACTAACTGACCGCGCGTGTCAAATAACTGAATATCGGCTTTTTGTTGATGCCAACTGGCGCAGGCGATTATGTTATCGGTAATAGAGTCTGAGGCTGGCGCATAATAATCAACACTGGCCACAGCCGCAGGTACGTAAGTAAAATGGTCATCGGCCAAAAACACCCCGCACAGTTGCAAGGCACAATCGAGTAAAACCGGGTGAATGGTATGATTCTCTTGATGACGTATGACCTTTTCAGGCAGGCTGATATAACCGATGGCCTTTTGCTTATTGTCATCACTCAATAGCTGGGTGATGCCCTGAAAAGCCTCGCCATAATGGAGTTGACGCTGTACTTTGGCTTGCTGGTAAAAATCTGCCACCACGTATTCATGGCGACAGTCAGCTTTAAATTGGCTTAAGTGCTGCTGATTAGGAACCGTCTCAACTATACCTTCAACTATACCTTCAACTGGACTAGCAACCTGACCATCAACCTGCAACTGCCATTGTTGTTGGCCATCAAGGCTAAATATCTGAAATTGCCACATTTCATCGTCATCAGGGGTCAACAATAACTGTAATACTTGGCGCTTGCCTAAAACCAATGCCCGGCGCAAAGTTAAATCGGTGATCTTCAAGCTATCGCAATCCAGTACATTAGTAGCTGCACTAAGTAACATATCCACATAAGCCGCCGCTGGCATCACCACCTTTTTAAACACTTGGTGATCGGCCAAATAACCTTCGCGGTTTATTTGCCACTCAAAGACCATTTGCTGGCTGCTTAAACCGGCACAATAACGGGGTTCACCAAACAACGAATGCTCAGCCGGTACCCCAACAGGCTCAGCAGGCTCAGCAAGGCTAAGGCGTTTCACCACCGCATTTTCAGCCCAGTAAGATTGGCGCTGGAACGGATAACCGGGCAAACGACATTTACTCAGCGTATGACCCTGGTAAAAAGCAGACCAGTTAATCGAATGCCCCGCCTGATATAGACTGCCAAGGCTTGATAACAAACAGCTGATATCGGGCTGACGGCCATCGATGGTCGGTAAACAACGGGCACTATCAACGTTTTTGGCGACACATCGACGAGTTAAAGCCAGCAATATTGGCCGTGGTCCCACTTCAATAAAATCGCAATAACCTTGTTGCTGTAAGGTTTTAATGCCCTGCTCAAAACGCACCGTCGCTTGAATATGGTCAACCCAATAATCTGGCGACATTAACACTTTACCGTTAACGAGTGTGCCGGTAATGGCCGAACATATGGCAAACCGGGGTTGATGATAAGTGACCTGTTCGGCCACTTGACGAAAAGCCGCTAACATCGGCTGCATCATCGGGCTATGAAAGGCATGGGAGACATTTAAACGCTGATGTTTATAAGGCAATTCTTCGCATAGCGCGTCGATGCTACTATGTGGGCCCGATAGCACCAATAAAGCCGGGCCATTGATGGCCCCGATGCTGATGTCTGGATGGGCAGTAAGTAGACCTTCGACTTGTTCAGTGCTGGCCTGAACCGCCAACATAGTGCCACGCTGGCACAGTTCGGTCATCAAACGACCTCGGCTAACAATTAGCTTCACCCCGTCAGCAAGACTAAAAACCCCGGCGATACAGGCTGCGGCATATTCGCCGACACTGTGACCCATCATCACCGCAGGTTCGATGCCCAACGCCAACCATAATTTAGCCAGCGCATATTCAATCGCAAACAACACGGGTTGGGTATATTGGGTTTGTTCCAACAAGCCGTTATCGTCTTTGATTAAGGCCAATAAATCGATATCATGCTGGCCTAAAGCCTCATCACACTGGTCTAGCGCTTGGCGAAAAACTTGGTTTGAACCATATAACCCCAACGCCATTTGGGCGTATTGACAGCCCTGCCCGGTAAATAGAAATACCGTTTGCGGTTTGTTGGTTATGGATTCGCTTGTTTGCACTTCAACCAATTGCTCAGATAACTGGGCCAAGTCTTTTGCCATAAAACTGGCACGATAAGCAAAATCACTGCGACCGATATTGGCGGTATAACACAACTCGGCCAACTCAGGCACATCGGGGCTGTCGAGCAGTTGTCGATAACCTTGGATCAACTCAGTTAAAGCAACATCACTTTTCGCTGATAAGGTTAACAGATGACTTGGCAATGATATCTGCGCTGAAGCTGCTAATTCCGAGGCGGGCGCTTGTTGCAGCAACATATGCACATTGGTGCCGCTCATACCAAATGAACTCAATCCGGCGATGCGAGTATCTGCCAGCCAGGGCTGGCCTTTGGCGGGAATTTTCACCGCCAAATCTTGCCACGGTACATGCGGATTAGGTTGGCTAAAATGTAAATGGGGGGGAATATACTGATGCTGCATCGACAACGCGATTTTGATTAATCCGGCAATACCCGCCGCTGGTTCAAGATGGCCAAAGTTGGTTTTCACCGACCCCACCACCAGCGGATTATCTTTATTACGATGCAAGCCATACGTAGCCCCAAGTGCCGCCAGTTCTATCGGATCGCCCAACGCCGTGCCGGTACCATGGGCCTCGACATAAGATACTTCATCTGGCTTAATCCCGGCATTGTCTAACGCTTCTCGAATTAATTGCTCCTGCGCCTGTTCATTAGGCACAGTAAAGCCGCTGCTTGGGCCATCGTGATTGACCCTTGAACCACGCACCAACGCGACAATATTGTCGCCATCTTTTAACGCCTGATGATAGTTTTTCACCACCACCATGCCAATGCCCTCGCCTCGGCTATAACCGTTGGCAGCGGCCGAAAATGTTTTACAACGGCCATCAGGTGCCAGCGCTTTGGCGCGAGATAAAAACAATAAACTCGCCGGGCTGAGGGTCAGTTGTGCACCACCCACCAACGCCATTTTACATTCGCCCAAACGCAAACTCTGACACGCCAAATGTAACGCCACCAGCGACGACGAGCAAACCGTATCAATGGTCATGGTGGGTCCTTGCAAACCCAAGGTGTGGGCCAAACGCCCGGCGGCAAAACTCAACCCTGTGCCCGTGCCGGTATAAGCGTTAATGGCCTGATCATCAAAAAACTGCATAAAGCCATAGTCGGTCAGAGTCATGCCCAAAAACACCCCTACGGCACTATTTTTTAATTCACTGACAGGTTGGGCGGCATGTTCTAACGCCTGATAACTGACTTCAAGCAATAAACGTTGTTGCGGGTCTAAATCAACCGCTTCGCGGGGAGATATGGCAAAAAAGTCGGCATCGAATTGGTCAATGTCCTCAATAAAACCGCCTTCACGGGTGGTTATTTTACCTTGGGCATCCGCATCAGGGTCATAATAATCATCGACATTCCAACGGCTGGCAGGCACTTCGCTGATGGCATCCACCCCATGTTTGAGCAGCTGCCAATACGCATCAATGTCTTTTGCGCCAGGAAAACGACAGGCCATGCCGATGATAGCGATGGGATCATGGTGAGGCAGGGCTTGGGGGTCAGTTTGAGGCTGCGTTTTACTCAGTTCACTTTTAAGCTGTGTTTGTTGTTTTTCTAACGCATCGATTTTGGCTTGCATTTTTTGCAGCGCCATCGCGGCCCGTTGCAATGGCGAGAGGCGCTTGGCGTTAGAACTTGCTTGATCAGAGTTGTTTTTAGAGTGGTTGTCAGTCATACAGAAGTGACCCTTAAAATCGCCATTGCTTGTTTGCCATTCGTTTAGGAGAAAAACTAGTTAGTAACTGTTTGAGTTCTAAAATAACGCCGTTATGGTGCAAAAGATAAGTGCGCTGGATAGTTACTTTGATTTTATCATCGTGTCATAGCAGTGTAGCTGAACAGGGCTTATTTTGCCTCGTTTTTTGACATTGTTTTTGTCTGGTTTAGCACAAGTTTTATCAAGGTTTACAATGCGTTGTGGCGATTTATGAGGGCGGTTGAATGAGTGGTGATCTCGCAAGGTCCATTAGACGAAACATTTGGGTTCAATCATTGGATAGTGCTAATAATTTTCTGCTATCTTTGGCAAATTACTCATCTGGCAATCTAGGCAAATCTGATGAAACAGTCACTCGATGTGCCTTCTATATCTAGTCTGATGATATTTACCACCCAACTTTCCATGTTGATGTATTATTCTTTCTTTATTATACTTAGCTAGTGTTAGTCAATGTGAGTTAAATCAATGCAAGCAAATATGCACGAAGCCAAAACCCAGCTGTCTCAGTTGGTAGAAAGAGCAATAGAGGGTGAGCAGGTCATTATTGCCAAGGCTGGCAAACCTTACGTACAACTGATCCCCTATAAAGCATCAAGTCAGCGGCAGTTTGGCCAATTTAAAGGCCAGTTTCAAATGTCTGATGACTTTGATAGTGAGCAAACCAATAATGAAGTCGCCAACCTTTTTGGCATAGACGAATGAAGAGGCTGTTATTGGACACCCACGCCTTAATCTGGTGGTTGAATGGCGATGAACGTTTGGGTCAACAGGCGCGGGCAGAAATAGGAAATAGCCAAAATGAGGTTTATGTGAGCGCAGCATCGGTATGGGAAATGGCGATTAAAAAGCAGTTAGGAAAATTGGATGCGCCTGATGATATTGAACAACGCGTCGAATTGGCCGGGTTTTCTAAATTGGCGATATCCATGTTTCATGCTCAAGAAGCCGGATTGCTGCCGAATCATCACAAAGATCCCTTCGATCGAATGCTAATTGCTCAGGCACAAATTACAGGTTTAATTATATTGACAAAAGATCAACACTTTCCCAAATATGGTGTTAGATTAATTGATGCAAGTCGGTAAATCATTTAATGAGTACTTAAGCAACATGATTGATAAACTACGAACAGCAGTATTAAAAGTCCAGTGGTTAAAGCCAATTTTTGTGGTCATAGCAGTGGCCTCTATAGCCATGTTTGCTTATGTTATTTTTGGCCAATCTGGCATGGCCAAAGATGACTATTACTTGCTACCCAGTGTGGTGATGCTGTTGTGGTCATTGGTGGCGTGTGCTTTGTTATTTACTTTTGTCCACGTGCCTGAGAAACCGGATAAAAGCATTGGTTTTTTTAGACGTATCGGTATTCGTTGCAAGCGTGGTTATTATTATATATTGGCGATTCTGAGTCTCGGCACCACTTTAGCGATGTTATTGGTTTCTTTTCGCGTAGTGCGGATTTGGCTTGGCGATTATGGTTAGCGCTGACCAGTTCGACGTGGCTACAGTACAAACCATTCAATTGACCTTAAAAATGCCAGCGCCCAAAGGCAACCCCCCTCAGACACCGACACTGTTTATTTTACCTTCAAGTGACAAGCCAGCTATTTAACCTGATCTTGCTGGCTGTAATACTCGCTTAACCCCGCAGTTTTTATCTTTTCATTTTCAACAATGGCATTATCAATAATGGCGCTAACCTGACGTTGAAAGCCGGGCTGCTTTAGCTTGGTCACTTTCAAATTTGTCAGTATATTTTGCGCTGATTGGGTACCAGACAACGCCAAACCAAGCATGGCGTATTTGCTCATATCGTTATTGCGAGTGATTGCATCTTTTTGATAAGAAGCCTTACCAACCAAACCTCTTTGTTGCCAAACATCCGGGGCAAGGCTTGATTGTAAATACTTAAGCGCTTTTTTACTGTTGTGATGGTTAATCACATAACCAAGGCCATAAAGTGCCGCTGTTTTTGCCCGGTAAAAAGAGTTTCCAAAATCTCCCGTCCGATCTTCTTCAATAAATGTGATGATATCATCGACAATATGCTTATCTCCGATGATCTCAAGCATGACCACAATATTTGGCCAATGTTGATGTTGTTGGTGATCGCTCAGCATGGCTTTTAATGTCGCCACTTCGCTTTGTTCATACTGCATCGCCTCGTTATACGGCATACCGTGAATAAAAGTCTGGCTAACGTAATCGGTGATGCTGAGTTTGCTTTGCGCTTGTAGCGCGCTAGAAAAAGTGAGTGCAACAAGCATTAGCACTATGCGCTTAATAGTTTGATTCATCATTGTGATCCCTTAAATTTAGTTGTTTTTGTAAGCATTACATTCTGTGCTATTGACCATGGTGTTATTGGCATCGATGATGGGTGCCATAATGGCATTATTTTCATCGCGGTGCGCCAACCCTTGGTTGTGTCCCAATTCATGCAGCCATAATATATCGGCCAGATCAGCCTCTACTACCGCTATTTTATTACCCGGTGTATTGCCGCAACCGATAATATTGGGGCCTAATGAACCACAAAAAGTAATGTCGTTGACTAGGCTAATCCCGTCGGCCAAGGCATTCATTTCGGCAGAGCTGTCTATACTGCCATCACCTGCGGTAAAGGTGGTGACATTACCTGAGCGAACCAGATCAATATTACAGGTAACGTCGCCCCAAAAATCATAGTTTTCTAAGATATCAACACCATCACTGAAAATCGTATCAACGTCGGCATTAGACAGTGCTGGGGCGGTAAAATAGCGAAATACCGGGATGTTGTGAGTCAGGATAGAATACATGTGCATGGTGACCGTTATTTGATCAATAGAGCTACCATCACTAACCCTAATGCTAAAGCTATCGGTATAGTCGTAGTTGCCCGATGTAGGTGGGGTATAAGTATGTCCGCCTGCACTCCAATGTCTGAGATCACCTTGAGTGTAGTATTGAAAATTACTCCAGGTTAGGTTGTCACCATCAGCATCGGTGGCATGTAAGGTGAAAGTGATCGGGGTGTTGACGGGGGTAAATAAGTGATAAGTCGAGCCTTCAGTAATCACCGGTGCGGCACTATAACTGTAGTTCGAGCAAAGTAGAATAAAAAAGACCGTTACTAGTTTTGAGATCTTTGATGCCATTCGTATTTTCATAATATTCCATCTGGTTTTGTTATTCATTGATGTCAGGCACTAAGCCTAAATACCTAACGGTTAGTAAGCGCAACATTAAACAAAATGTAAGTGCTTACATAAAATCAGTATGACTTTTGACCTATCTGCTGTCAACACAGTGTATTGTAACAATTTTTGTAACTATTCAGCGTGCTTAGATTTCGCTTCAGAACAAGGCATTTGCGCACGGAAAATAGGCGCATATAGGTCATATGCAACTGTTTGAGTACGAAAATAACGCCGTTATGGGGCGAAAGATGAGTGCGCTGAACAGTTACCAATCTGTATTGATTGCTTGGCAACGGTGCCATTGCTAAAATGCCCTAAAAACCAAAGGATAACTCCATGAATCAGCCCCAAGCCAACACAAACCCGCCAAGTATTGGCGTACTCGGCTGTGGATATGTTGGCCAACAACTGCTAAACCTGCAACCACTAAACCTCCAACCACTAAACCAACAACCTTGGCACCAATCCAGCTGGTATAGCATACACAACAATGACCCAAAACTACCCTATAACAGTGTGCCATTTTCGTTAGATAACCCCGATAGCTGGCACTTATTACCTCATCAGGCCGACTGGCTGGTATTGACCATTCCACCAGCCTATCAAGACAGAGAAAAAGAGTCGCAAAGACTGACCAACTGGTGCCAATGGATGGCGCTTAATCGGCCGGCATTAAAGCGCTTAATCTACATTTCGACCATCGGGGTTTATGCTGAACAAGGCGGGGTTTGGACTGAGCAAAGCCGCTGTGAACCCAGTTTGCTTAGAGGCCATTTGCGGCTCGACAGCGAAACCATATTGCAGCATTATTTTCAATCTACCGCCATCCGTTGTGGCGGCATTTATGGTCAGGGTCGTAATATTGTTGAAAAACTGATGGCAGGTGAGGCGGTATTTCGCGGCAATAAACCGCTATATCGTATTCATGTTGATGATCTTACTGGGCTTATTATCTCGTTGATAAACCAGGGTGAACACATCCCAAGCCTCAATGCGGTAGATGATCAGGCTGCCAGTCAAGATGAAATCATTGATTGGTTACGCCAACAACCAGGGTTTAACCAACAAGCACCAACGACATTAACTTTTCAAAATAAACGGCTGGATGTTAGCGAAGAAAAGCAACCAACCGAGCAAAGGATCGTCAGTAATCAGCGGTTATTATCGACGTTAGGTTATCGGTTAAAATACCCCACTTATCAGACAGGGTTAGCTTTTAGCAACCCGACAGCGGCTACAAGAATTGATCTAACTTAGCATCAATCAAAGCCTCAAGTTGCTGCTCTGACATCTCGCTAACATCTTCCATCTCCTGTTGTTGTTCACCCTTATCAACAGGCGCGTCTACAGGCGCTTCACTGATAGGCTCTGTTGTTTTTACTTCACTCTGAGCAACCCTATCAACTTCACTTAATTGTTCAGCGACAAATGCCACCAAAGCATCCATATCAGGATATTTAAACAACAAAGTCGACGACAGTGATTTGCCCAGCCAGCTTTGCAGCTGGTTTTTTATTTCTACCGCCATTAACGAATCGACACCCAATTCGAAAAATCCGCGATCAAGCTTAAGGGTTTCTTCGCTTGGCAGTTCGAGCACCTTGCGAATGACCACCAGTAACTGCTCATAAATATAATTCTGTTGCTGTTGTTTGGTACCAAGCGCCTGATAATCTTGAATAAATACCTGGTCTTGTGGGTTTTCAGCCAAGCTGGTGATCTGCGCCAATAACGGCTCTGAACGATGACGTATTAGCGCTTGCCATTCTGCCGCCAATACCACGGTTTGCTGGTCTTGCGGTTGGTTAATAATGGTATCAAGCGCTGACAACGCCTGGGCATTGGTTAAACCGACAATACCCAGTTGACCATAAGCTTGTTTAGCCGCTTCGCTGGTCGCCATACCCTGCTCTAACCAAGGACCCCAGTTAATACTTTGTGCCACCAAACCTTGGCTTTGACGCAAGCTCGCCAGTGCATCCATAAAACTGTTGGCAGCGGCATAATTGGCTTGAGCCACCACCCCCAACACACTGCTCACCGAGGAAAATAACAGCATAAAGTCCAATGGCAAATCCGCGGTAAGTTGATGTAAATGCCAGCTGCCAGCGACTTTGCTGGCCAACACCCGTTCAAACTGGGCCCGGGTTTGCTTAGCCAATAAACCATCTTCAAGATGACCCGCCGCATGAATCACCCCAGCTAAAGGGGCGGGCAAGGTTGCCAATACCCGCGCCAATTGCTGGTAATCACTAACATCTGCCTGCTGACAAAAAATCTCAACCCCATCCATTGGCGCCAAGCCAGCCTCTAAGCTAGAGGCTGAACGAGACACTAACACCACTTTTGTCGCCCCTTGCTCAATCAACCACTGTAACATCACCTGCCCTAACGCGCCGGTGCCTCCGGTGATCAGATAACATTTATCCGCATCCACCGCCACCGGGCTGATAGGCTGGCGAGTATGAGACGGTGCGGCCACTAATCTGGGGTGATATAACTGCGCCAGATCCTCTGATGACTGTGCCAAAAGCGGTTCGATGACCTTTAATGACAAAAATGCTTCATCACCCGACAAAGGTTGTGATGCCAATGTTTGCGCCAAATCGACCACTCGACAATGAAACTGTGGGTACTCTAACGCAATCACTTTGGCCATCCCCAACAATGGTGCGTCAAAACAATTACCGACGGGGTGTAATAACGGCGCTCGTTCAGGCGACATTGAGCCAACATGACAAGCATTGGTGGTCAACAAACACAGTGATAACGACACATCAGCGCTTAATAACAGCTGCACCAGCAACCGAATCATTTGGCCATTGCCCACCGCCGAGTCTATTGAATCAGCCGTCCAGGCATAAATCAGCTGATCGACAGATGACATATCCAGCTGTTCCATCAGCCACAATAAATCACCCGCCTGCTGCGGCCTAATTTCAAAATGGTTGTCGGTGAGGCGTTGCGGCGTTGGTCCGCGGGTGATCACAATCGCCCCCGCTAGCCCGATGGACTGTAAATCATCGGCAAAAACCAGTGGTCGTTTGGCCATTTCAGGCTCAATACTGGCACTGATTTGCCAGTCAAGCTGATACAATAGCGCTCGATTTTCTTTGCCCGTCAGCTCTCCGGCACTCAAAGCTTGCAGTTCAATATCACCAATATGGGCAACCATTTCCCCCTGTTGATCATAACACCATAAACACGCGGTAAAACTGCCTGTACCATAATCAGCTGTCACCAGCTCACCCGCCGCCCAAGTGATTTTCGCCCCCGCTTGAACCACCGTCATTTGACCAAATAGCGTCGGCACCACCGCATGAGCACGGGCGATTTGTTGCCAATCAATCAAGGCAGCTAAACTTTGTAAAGCGGCATCCATCAGCACCGGATGTAACTGATACTGACCACTTTCAAGCGCTTTTAACCGACTTAATACCTTGCTATTGCTGATGTCGGTTGCAATAAACAATTGTTCAATCAGCTGAAACTGAGGCCCATAAACCATGCCCTGTTGCGCCAGTTTTTGATAGTGAAACTCGACGTTAAGCACTTTTTCACAGTGTTTTTGCAGCTGTTGCAAACTCATTTGGGGCAAAGTCGAGTTATGCTCAGGCAATAACTCCCCCTGAGCATGGGTCATCCAACTACCGAGTACTTCACTGACAATCGATAGTTGCTGCCCGTGTTTAATCATACATTGCACTCTTAAGGGTTTATCTGACAACGCCATTGGCCGCACAATATGTAATTGCTGCAATTTCAATGAAGAGGAATCACACGCCGCCAACGCCATTTCTAAAAAACCAGTGGCAGGTAATAAAGATTGTTGGTAAATAACATGATCGGTCAGGTAACCCGGGCTATATTCGCTTAACCGGGTGTCAAATAAGTGATCGGCTTCGCCCATAAAGGCATTGTTTTGCGCGCTGCCCAATAGCGGATGAGGCCCGCTGGTATCTTGGTCAAACCAGTAACTCTGGCGTTGCCAACTTGGCTGAGGGTGTGATTGTCTCAACCCCTCGCTTGAACCCGCTTGATGAGAAGCCACTATCATATGGCTATTGGTGCCGCCAAAACCAAAGGCACTGATACCCGCATATTTTTGACCGCTTTGCCCATCTGTTGGCCACCGGATATTGGCATTCACCAGGGTTAAACGAGAAGCAGATAAATCAATTGAAGGATTAAGTTGTTGATGGTGCAAATTGGCTGGCAGCAGTTCGTGGCGCATCGCCAACACGGTTTTGATTAACCCGGCAATGCCCGCTGCTGCTTCAAGATGGCCGATATTGCTTTTAACGGCACCTAAATAGCAGCGATGTGGGCTGTTTGAAGCATCTACTACCGCCTGCAAAGCTGCCACTTCAATCGGGTCGCCAAGGGGGGTGCCGGTGCCATGGCTTTCGATATAGTGTAATTGCTGAGCTTGCAACCCGGCATTGGCCAAAGCTTGTTTCACCACCGCCTGTTGCGCCGGACCATTAGGGGCAGTAATGCCATTACTGCGGCCATCCTGATTAACCGCCGAACCGGCAATCACTGCTGCGATGGTGTCTTTATCACGTTTCGCATCACTCAGACGTTTAAGCACCACTATCCCGCAACCTTCACTGCGCACATAACCATTGGCACTGGCATCAAAGGTTTTACAACGACCATCTGGCGCGAGCATTTTGGCATCGGCAAAGGTGTTGGTTAAATCACTGGCCAAACGCAAGTTAACTCCACCCGCAATGGCCAACTCACATTCATTGGCCAACAAGCTACGACAAGCATCATGCACCGCCACCAAAGATGACGAACAAGCCGTGTCGATGGCTTTGCTCGGTCCACGTAAATCGAGCTGATAAGACAACCGGTTGGCAGCAATGCTCATCGCATTGCCAGTGCCAACATAGGCGCTATTGCCTTGGCGACTTTTGGTGTTGGCAGTTTGAATATTGCCCGGCAAACGCATGTAATCGTTGCTGGTAATACCGATGAAAACCCCGCCATTAGATGCCGCCAAACTCACAGGTTCAATCCCCGCATGGTGCAACGCCTGCCAGCTCACTTCTAATAATAACCGTTGTTGCGGGTCCATTTGTTTGGCTTCGCGAGGGGTAATATTAAAAAAGTCGGCATCAAAACAATCAACATCTAAGACATAACCACCCCACAATAAACAACGGGCGCTGTCGGGGATCAACAATTTACGCTGCTGAGGCAACTCGCTAATGGCATCTTGATTGTTGCACAGCAATTGCCAAAACGACTGCAAACCTTCGGTCCCGGCAAAACGGCAACCCAAACCAACAATCGCGATGGGCTGTTGAAACGCACTACTGGTAGAGGTCATAACCTCGGTGTTATTGCCGGTCAAAAATGCCGCCAAGTGTTTGATACTGCTGTAATCGTACAGAATGCCCGGCGCGATATCCCGCTGTAACCACTGGGCCAAATCAGCGGAGATCGCCACCGCATGGGCCGAATCTAACCCGTATTCACTAAAAGAAGCGTTTATATCCACCGAATCCACGGCGATGCCGACCGTTGCCGCCACTTTTGCCGCTAACCACTGTTCAATGTTTTCGCTACTGCGATGGCCCTCTATGCTGGTAACCAGTGCCTGCACAGGTAACTGCCACTGGGCAATAGATTTAAGACCACCTTCAACCCCTTTACCTTTGAGAAAGGCCCGCCGACAACCACTGCGCTGAATTTTACCGCTACTGGTTTTTGCCAAGCTGCCGGGTTTAATCAGCACCAGCGCATCGAGCATTAAATCATGACGTAGTGAAATGGCCTTGCGCACCGCTTTGACCACTTCGTCAATCGACACCGACTTCATCGCAGTACGATGCACTTCGTAAACCACCACCAGATGTTCCTGACGGTCGCGCTCAATAGAAAATGCCGCACCATAACCGGTATTTAACGCCTCGTGCGCGTTACCCGTGGTTAATTCAATGTCTTGCGGATAATGGTTTTGGCCACGAATAATGATTAAATCTTTATGGCGTCCGGTGAAATATAACTCGCCATCAGCAAAAAAACCGAGATCACCCGAGCGGGTAAACGCTTGATACGTGTCTTTAGTCGCTTGCGGGTTGTGCCAATACCCCTGGGTCACGTCAGCCCCTTTGGCCCATACCTCACCAATGGTTAAATCGTCACACTCACTAAAATCGCTGGGATTAATAATGCGTAGCGCCACTTCATTGTTCGACCAGGGTTTGCCGCAACTAACAATGGCAAAACCCTTGCCTGCCACTTCAACTTGCGCAACCCCCTGTTGCAGCGCCTCGGCATTGGCCAAAAACACTGGCGTTGGTTGATGGCGGTTATCACAAGTCACCAGCAAAGTGGTTTCGGCCATGCCGTAACAGGTCAATATAGCTTGGCGTTTAAAGCCACAGCTGCCGAAGCGTTGGCTAAAATTATCCAAAGTTTCGCGACGAACCGGTTCTGCGCCATTAAAGGCCACTTGCCATTGGCTTAAATCAAGCGTTGCCAGTTGTTCATCAGAGACTTTTTGCAGACACAATTCATAAGCAAAGTTTGGCCCACCACTGGTGGTGGCGCGGTAGTCAGAAATCGCTTTGAGCCAGCGATAAGGCTGTTGTAAAAACGCCACCGGCGCCATTAATACGCAATGAATGCCGATAAACAGCGGCTGAATCACATTGCCAATCAAGCCCATATCATGAAACAGCGGGGTCCAACTCACAAACACGGTGGACTCATCGTGTTCAAAGTGAGTCATGATCATTTGGGCGTTATGGAGCAAATTGGCATGGCTGACCATCACCCCTTTGGGATCACCAGTAGAGCCGGAGGTATATTGCAAAAACGCCAGCGTTTCACCGTCGATGGCTGGCATTTGCCACTGGGCTGACTGGGGTGACGCAGTATCATCCAGTTTATCGGTGACCAACCAAGTCTCGCATTGACTGAGAAAATCTTGTTGATGGGCAAACTGATGGATTTCAGCCGAAGCCATAATGACCGAAGGTTCAGCATCGAGATAAATAGACGCCAAGCGGCTATCGCTGCGGTTTTTGCGTGGCGGGTAACTTGGCACCGCAATCACCCCTGCAAACATACAGCCGAAGAACGCACAAATGTAATCCAGCCCAGAAGGATACAGCAACAACGCCCGGTCGCCCGGTTTACAGAGGGTTTGCAAATGGGCGGCGATGGTTTTAGCCCGTTGTTCTAGCAATGCGAAAGTTAAACAACCCGCCGCCTGTTCGCCATCTTTTAAAAAGGTAAACGCCGGCTGGTGTTGTTTTTTTTGTGCCTGGTGCTGAACCAAGTCGACTAATTGGTTTATTTTTGCCATTTAAGTTCGCCATTACCCTTTTATTTGTATTTTTCTGACTACAAGGTGCTTTTGTCATGTTCTTTGAATTGTAGTCGAAATTACTGGGGTCAGGCGCTTATTCATTACAACGCTTTAATCTTACCCTCCATGCTGGCAGCAAGATGGATCGCCTGGCGAATCCTAACATAAGTACCGCAACGACAAATATTGGTCATGGCCGCATCAATGGCATCATCATCAGGGTTGGGATTATCTGCTAACAACGCCGTCGCCGCCATGATTTGGCCCGACTGGCAGTAACCACATTGTGGTACATCAATGGTTTTCCAAGCTTGTTGTACCGGATGGTCGCCGTGTTCAGATAAACCTTCGATGGTGGTGATATCGGTCTTGTCTAGTGCCGCCAAAGTCACTGAACATGAACGCACCACGTTACCGTCGATATGCACAGAACACGCACCACACATGCCAATACCACAACCAAATTTAGTGCCTTTAAGACCGGAGTTTTCGCGCAAAAACCATAATAATGGCATATCTAGGTCAGCATTCACTGAGGTTGATTTTCCGTTTATTTTAAATGTTACCATGATGTCAAACCTCTGATGTGGCTGATTTTAAAGGAAGTGTACGCAAACGTTCACCCGTTGCGGCAAAAATAGCATTGGCCAATGCCGCGGCAGCCGGGGCTGTTGGTGGTTCACCCACCCCGGTTGGCGGATAATCATTTTTAATAATATCAACCTGAATGTCCTGCGGCGAATCCGCCATTTTCATCCACCTGAGGGTATGAAAGTTGGTATTGTCGACCTTACCTTGAGATATTTTTACTTCGTTAAACAAAGCGGCATTTAGACCATCAATAAAACCCCCTTGCATTTGATTGGCAATGTGATTGGTATTTAACGGTAAACCACAGTCAATCGCCCCCCAGGCTTTGGTGATTTGCATCGTGCCTTTTTCTGTTGAACCTCTTTCCTTCAAACCTAAAGCAGCTCTGGTATCAACTTCAACCACAAAAGCAGCATAAGAACCAAAGGTAAAATGACCAGCAATGCCCAAACCGACACCAGGGGGCCTTTTCTTACCCCAATCGGCCATTTTAGCGGCAGATTGCAAACATTTCGCCATGCGTCCGGTGTTGGCCACCTCTGCGCCCCAACCCTCATATTTGATGTCTCTTTCATCGCCTAATAGCTCAAGCCGATAAGTCAGCGGATCTTTTTGATAAGCATGGGCAATTTCATCAATCATCGATTCGGTGATAAACGCCTGCTGTATGTGACCCGGCCCACGCCATGCCCCCAAAGGTGTTCCACCACCTGCTTTAAGTTGATGGATCCTAAAATTATCGACCAAACCATAAGGAAAACAAGAATAACGAATATGAGAATTAATATGGGCCTCACGCTGCTCCCAGCTATGGAGTTTGCCTTGGCTATCAACCCCCGCTCTGACTTTGGCGCACACGCCTTGACCAAAGAAATCCTGACTCACTTCATCTTCTCGACTCCAAGTGACCTTCACCGGCTGGGTAAAATGTTTGGCAATTAGCGCCGCTTCCATCACAAAATCATCTTTATAACGCCTGCCAAAACCACCACCCATACGGGTATTGATGACCTTAACATTAAACGGATCAAGGTTTAATATTTTGCCGACAGATGTGGCCACACTCAGCGGATTCTGATGTCCAGTGATCACCGTTGCCCGGCCTTTTTCGGCGCTAACAATGGCATTTAAAGGTTCCATACAGGCATGGGCCATATGGGCGGTTTGATACGTTTGCTCAAACACCCTCGCGGCATTGCTAAGACCCGCAGTAACATCCCCTTCGTCCACTATCACTTTTCCCGCTTCGGTGCCATGGCAAAGCTGTTGAAAACTTTGCCGTAAAGACGTATCACTTTCGCTGGCATAAGGGCCTTTGTCCCAGACGATCTTTAATGCTTTTCGTGCTTTCATCGCCGACCACAATGAAGTGGCGACAATGGCGATACCGGCAGAAAGGACTCTTGTATCACCTTTTTCGTTCATTTGTAGCGCCATCGGCAGGGTTTTTAACACCCCGGGCACTTTGAGCGCCGCAGCATCATCTACAGACTTCACTTTACCTTGAAAATGAGGACAACGTTCAATCACCGCATGAAGCATATTGTCCATTTCCATGTCGATGCCATACAAGGGTTTGCCTGTCAGCATCTCGTCGATATCCACCGTAGTCACATCGGTGCCAAACAACTTATAATCTTTACAGGCTTTAAGGCTAATTGGCCCTGTGGGTATCGGTAATTTTGCCGCCGCGGGTGCCAACTGACCATAACTGAATTTTTGTTGGCTGCCTTTACGATAAACAAAACTTTTTTCGCTATACACTTGGTCAATATTGCAGCCCCATTTGGTGGCTGCCGCGAGCATTAAGCTTTTTTTCACCACCGCCCCCGCCTCACGAAAATACTGCCAAGTTTGTCTCACCGCTTGACTACCCCCGGTGGACATATCAGCATTTTTATAAGCATAACCCTCACCCTTTTTGGTAATATGGGTGGTGGCAGCAATCACAGATATCAAATCCCAATCGGCATCCAACTCTTCAGCAATCATCATTGGCCCAGTGGTTTTCATATGTTGCCCCATATCCTGCACCGGGGATTCGATGACAATAGAATTATCGGGGTTAATGGTTAAATACACCGACCAGTGATTTGGCTCAATAGCAGCATTGCTGTTACCACTGGCCATGGCGATTTGGGGAATTGAAACGCTCAGCAACAAACTGCCTGATGCTGATGCGCAAAGTTGTAAGAACTGGCGACGAGAAATAGACATTAAAAGCGGGCCTTTGGCTCTTTAAGAAGTGGCAGATATCTTATAACGCTTGTTTGGTATTGCAAAGTATTCGTAGGTAAGCGGTTTGTAACTGTTCAGCGCACTCATCTTATCCGCCATGACGGCGTTATTTGCGTACTCAACTGCATAGTGTATATTTACACTTTACACGCCTAGACGTGTTTGCTACGCTATATATATGGTAAAACAAACCAGTACCAACCATCATAGAAATCAGGATGAAGGATTATGCACTTAGTGAGAAATTATGATGAATAATCGAAGTTTAAAACGACCAGTTAGAACTGTCGGCGAAATTCTTAAACAGAACTTTTTAGTGCCGTTAGATTTAAATATCACTCAAGCGGCAAAATATCTAGGCGTCACGAGGGTGACACTATCTAACCTCATCAATGGTGCGAGTCTGTCTGATGAAATGGCCAAAAGGTTATCAGTAGCAACCCAAACCAGTGTCGAGTATTGGATTAATGCTGAGCATATGCGTCGAGCCTATAATGCCGCAAAAATAGAAGTTGAAACGATTCAATTTCCAAATGTAGCTTAACCCCCTCCCTTCTCCCACAATGTCCAAAGGGCGCGCCAACTCAGTTCAAGAGAAGGTGCGACTAAAGCTCAGCCAACAGTTCACCACGCCCAAGTTTGTAACCCCAACACCTGCCAATACCACAGAAAAATCGTCAATCCCAGACAGGCAAAACTCACCAAATAACCATGATAACGAATACAACGGTTGCTCAGCATGTCTTGCTCAATCACTGACGACACCACCGATATCACTGACATCAAACCAAACCAGCAAGACAGCACAAAGAAACTTATCGTAGCCACATTCATTTGGCCAATAATGGCCTCATCGATATTTAAAAATAGCATCGTCGCGAGGAAAAATATCACCACAGTCAGCAAATTCACCAACAAGGTTTTATGACCTGTGATGGTTTTGGTCCACAACAGTTTAAACACCAGCCAGCCATAAAATAACAGATAACTGATCAACAACAGCAATGCCACCATCAATAGTAGCAAGGGCAGATAAGCAGATATCATTGAGGTCTTAATATAACTGCCGGTACGGGTGCCAAGGTATGTTTCACCGCCTGATTGATAAGAGACCATAAATGCGCCCGAATCGAAAACTCGGCGAAATCTCCCCTGGCCGTCAACATCAACCTGCTGCGGGGCGGCAAAAAGGTTGTTCTGGTAGAACTTTCCATCCTCGACATAAATGTGTTTGATGCCACTCAGATACAGCAACCCAGACATTAATTCGCCGCTTGAGTGGTAACTGCGATAATAACCGCTGTAGTTATGAATATCGTTGCTGCTATCGTTGGTGACAGCTTGTGGCTCAGCCATCGGTGGTGCAGTCGCATCTTGAACCATATACCCCGCCAATAAAGTGGTTAACTCTCTTAACAAGCCATCTGCACTATCCGAATTCATGACCAGCGCAAACCCCACTTGTTGCTCTGGCGAATAAGCATAATACGACAAGAACCCACTAATCCCCCCAGGATGACCATAAAAACGAAAACCATGTTCAAAGGAAGCCAGTGAACCCAAGCCAAAACCCGCTGCTAGGCCGTGTTTTGCCGCCGCAGAGGTTTTTACTTCACGCATACGACTGATGGCCTCAGGCACAAACAACGGTTTACCCGCAAAGTTACCTTGCTGAATCAACATCGACACAACATTACCCAACTCAGCCATCGATAAATGCAGGTTGCCCGCTGGTCTCAGGGTAATATTGCTATAACCCGATGGTTTCACGGTATCAGTATCAATTTCAGTATAACCAGTGGCCAATTTGTCTTTAATACGCTCGGTTAAACGAAAACCGCCAGTATTGATATTTAATGGTCGCAGCACCTGTTCGGTAATATAATCTTCGAACGGCATACCTGACGCCTGCTCAATAATATAAGCCGCCAAGGTATAAGCATGGTTGGAATAACTCACTGATGTGCCCGGTTGCCAGCGAACCTTATGTGACCGAGGATTAATCGCCAACACCTCGACCAAAGGTAAGTAAGGTGAATCGGTGTAGATTTCATTAAAACGTATATCATCAAAACCACTGGTATGTTCCAGCAGATGGACAATTTTTAATGGCGCTTGTACCGCCCAGGGATTATTGATATCAATATCAGCTGCCCACTGGCTAACCGGGTCGTTAATATTCAACAAGCCCTGTTGCTGGAGTTTTAATATCCCCAACGCAATAAAGCTCTTTGACACTGACCCCACTCGAAACTGGGTATCGGCAGTGATATAGGTATTGCTGAAAACATCCGCTTTACCGATACCGCCTGCCCATTCAATCTGATCACCTCGCACCAATACAATGCCAGCACCGGGCACATTGGCTTCGCTCAACTTGTCGCTCAGCGCTGTTAGCAAGGCTTGTTGAGAATCATATCTCACCGAGTTTTGTTGTTGTGCTACAGATTTTCCAGCCACCACTGCTGATAACAGTAACGATAAAAATGCAAAAGTTTGCTTCCACTTCATTTTAATTCACACTATGGTTAATAACTTGAGCCAAACTTAAAGGTTCCCGCGCCAAAAAGCATGAGATGACGATGAGACTTTGGTGAGGAAAAAGTGAGTTCAATAAAATCAATGGTTTACACGGCCAACAAATGAAAGGACAAAATGACCAAGTCAACTGAATTTACCATCGGTGAGTGGCTAGTGACAAGCCAAACCAGCGAAATAAGTCGCCACGGCCAAGTTAAAACCTTAGATCCGCGTATCATGGCGCTGCTTATGTTTTTGGTTGAACATCAGGGCAAGGTGATCAGCCGTAGTGAATTGATTGAACAGGTTTGGCAAAATGTGCTGGTGAACGACAACACCATCAATTGGTCTATCGGCCAGTTAAGAAAAGCATTGGATGATCAGCCGAGTCAACCCCGTTATATTCGCACCATCCCGAAAAAAGGCTATCAATTTATCGCCACCGTTGAAGCGATCACAATACCAACACCTCCAAAACCCGATGAAGAAACTGTCAGCCAACCACGACGTTATGGCTTAATCGCCACGGTGGTTTTTAGTTTGTTGGTGGTGGTGGCGGTCTTGGTTGAAACTAAAACACTCTGGCCACCAACGCCACAAACCAATCAATTTAACACCAATTCTATCGCCGTACTGCCTTTTGTCATCCACAGTACTGACGATAATCTACAATACTTTGCCGATGGTATCGCCGACGGTTTGATTGGCTCATTGGCGCGCAATACTCAGTTGAGTGTCGCGGCAAGAACTTCTTCGTTTGCTTTCAGACAACAAGATGTGACTACCAGAGAAATCGGCAAGCTGTTGGGTGTCGGCTTAATCCTCGAAGGCACTATTTACCAAAGTGATCAGCATATTCGGCTGACGGTAGCGCTGATCAGCAGTAAAAATGGTTTCCAACGCTGGCAAAATACCATTGAAGGTAACATTGATAATCCAAAACAAATCCAATCGGCACTGTCCAAAGGCATCACTGACTTTTTGGGGTTAAGTCATCAAGACGATATCAGTCGTATTAACGATGAAAATTATGACCGCTATTTGCTGGCCACTTTTTTGCTGCACAAAAGAACCAAAAGTTCGCTAACAAAAGCACTTGAATTATTGCATCAAATCAGCCGCGAAACACCGGATTATGCCAATGGTTTTGCCGCGCTGGCACAAGCGCATTTACTGGCGATTGAATACGCCAACGCCCCGCTGTTACCCACCATCAACAAGGCCAACCAGGCGGTGAATCAGGCGCTGGTGCTTGACCCGGCCAATGCCCAAGCTTTTGCCGCACGGGGTTTAATGCTGTTATATCAAGAACGTTTCGAAGACGCCATTGTCGCGCTTAAACAGGCCATCACCCTCAATCCCAGCTTATCCAGCGCACAAATGTGGTTAGGGGCCGCTTACAAAATGTTAGGCCAACTGAATGATGCGACTACAGCCTTTACACAGGCGGTAAAAATTAATCCCATGCATGGCCCGAGTAACTTTCATTTGGCAGAGGTTTTGTTTCTCAGCGGTCAACTCGATAAAGGCAAAGCACGTTTTGAACGAGCACTGCAATTAGACGACAATATTGCGCCCTTGTTTTACGCTGCCACCATTCACTTAGTCCAAAACGGTTATCCCCAGCAGGCCCTGCTCACCGCAGATAAATTACTAAAACGCTTCCCAGACTCTCGTAATGCTTGGTTATGTTTGGCATTTGCCCATCTGAGTGTCAACAAAGGCAAAGCCAAACAAGCGTTTGAACGGGCGATGTTATTACCACGGGCGAGCACCATGCCACATTATCTTGAACTACTGTTAAGCGCCATTTTTGACCATCCAATTCAGGCAGATGATGTCACCGCCATCACCGAAGCACCACCGATTGAGTCAGAAGTATTGCACCGTCAAGCTTGGTTAGGGGTGACGTATGCCATTGGTTCACAACCCGACCAGGCGCAAGTGTTGTTGCAGCCAGTGTTGGCGTCCAAATTGTCCTTATTATTCCCGCCACAGGATTATTTGCTGTTTGCCTCACACCTGTTGGCCATCTATCAAACCCGAGAAAGCCAAAGCCAGCAAGAAAAGCAACAGCTTAATCAGCTTGTCGAACAACTGACAGGCAGAATGTCTTATTGGCAAAACCAAGGTTATGATTTTCCTTATTATGATTTTAACCAACGTGTTATTGAGCTGCTGCTAGCCCCGGAGAAAAACCGGAATTCATCTGCTCTTTCAAGCATGGTTGGCAACTGGCGGTTGGAGGAGGATCCAGTGGTGGGGTTTTATTGAGACGGCGAGTGGTTAGGTCCTTGACAAGGTAATCATCAACGATCCGTTTGAAAGAACAAAGACGTCATCCTTATTTAATTAACTTGTCTGTTATATGTTAAAAATGGCATCATCAATGGCGTTGTATGCAGATAAAATTATAGGGCAATCATAAATTATCGCGTTTTCAGGTGCACGTAATTGACGAGTTTGTAAAATGCCGACATTAACCAAGCCATTGATAGCAACGCTAACTTGTGCAGTATCCCCATCAAACAGGGTTAACAAGCCACTGTGGCAAACAATCGGTTGCGACCAAATATGGTTAAGCAACTTAACCGAAGCAGCACTGAGTATTTGCAACCCGACTATACGGCTAACTTGTTTTTTACTGGCCGTCAGGATATCGACAATGGCCACTTGCAGCTTATTGCCCCACGCTATGGCCAGATGCCAAAACTCACTAAAAACCTAAAAATCTAAAACAGCATCACCATTTGACGATGATGCAGTAACACACCAAGTCTTGCTCAGTCAGAGTTTCAACTGTGGAAATTGGCTGGTCAACCGACTGTATCCTTCAAGATCACGCACTTTCAATTCATCAACAATCTGTTTGTGACTTAACTCAATATTGGCACCAGCAGAAATCAATAGTGATACATAAGTAAACCCTGTCATTTTGTAATCGAACTGCTTAAGGGCTAAATCTAGTGAGTCAAAACCCTGCGCATCAGTATCTATAGGAACACCTTTTACCAGCAAAAACTTAAGCATATCTAGCGCTTGCCACTGTACGCTTCTGGCTAACGTGGAGTAACCCATTTCCACATAATTCAAATCAAGCCCATAGGGCAACAATTGTCTGGCTAATTCAACATTGTTCTTTGAAATCAGAGGGGTCATCACACTTTCCAACAGCTTGGTGCCACCATCTAGCAATTGCTCGATGATCACAAAGTCGGTTTCAGAGATAATGGCCGTGTACACTAGAGCAGATCGAACCTCACTCTGCCTGCTCTTCAATGTTGCTAATAATTGAAATACTTCAGGCCATTTACCTTGCTGAGCCAATTGCATTATCTGCCTGATAATGGCTTTTTGTGAATTGTCCTCAGGTTTCTGTTTCACCTGTTCCTTAACACCTTTCATTAACTCGGTTAATTCCTTACGTCGGTATTGCTCAATGGCTTGTTTATTTAGCAGACTTTGCTCGTTACTCAATTCAAATAGCACCCCATCAGGATTATTGTGCAACCTTTGTGCTCGGGCAATCAGGGCCTCGACGTCTATTTTATTAGGTTTTGAGGGCTGTTTTTTGGGCTCGCTAATTTTGCCCCGCCGTGGAACCCTAACCACAAATTCAGTTAACAATTTCCCCAATTCACTAAAACAATGGTGTTTTGGTTCGTTACCCAATTCAAACTTTGTTAATTCGCTTAGGATAGTAGTATGAACTTTATTAACCAACATTTCGGATTGAGCAGTTTCTTCTGCCGATAATATCGTAGACTGTGTTTGCAACTGCGCTTGGTATAACTCAAAAAGCTCGGGTGGAATAAGCGCTTTTAATCGTGCCACACTAGCTTTTTTCAACGGTGATAAACCTGCGTCGACTAGGGTTGTAAACAGCTCAGTAGCCGCATCAGGATGAAATTTACTTCCTTGCTCGGCCAGTAAGTCCAACGCATTCCCATCCAAAGGATCTGGTTGTGAAGGACTCCCCATGTTAAGCCAATACATCGCCAGTTCTGCATTATGCGCAGCAATGGCAGTCAGAACCAGCGAACTATTACGATTCTTGTGGCTCAACACTTTAGTTGCTTGCAACCCACTGTCTGAATAAAGCCGCTCAACCGTGGCCGTCTTCAATCCCATTTTTGTTACATTGACCAAATCTGAATAAGTGACTTTAATACCGTTATCAACAAGTAGGTTAGCCAAATTGTCGATATCGGTGTTGGCATTTTCCAACAGATAGCTGAGTAAGAACACAGGTCCTTTTTCCCCTCGATAATAAGTGGTACTTGGCAACTTTGATGAGTTAATCGACGACAATAACTTAGCCAAATCGTTTCCAGCCACGCTCGACTTTGCCAATATATGTGCCTGTATGCTTGCACGTATAATGTCTGCTTGGTGGTAAGGTGGTCTTTTTCTTATTGCAGGATCATAGCCAGTAAGTATATTGCGGCCTACATATAATCCAATACCAGAGTTAACAAAAAATAGGTCTAACACCTGCTCGCTTGCACCCAAATTGAGCTGATTGCTGACAAAAGATTTAATCGCGCTCAGCTTATCTATTTTCCAGCTGGCAACTTTATTATTAGGTTTTAGTAAGTTTTTACAGAACAAATCATCACTTTCCCGGGGCGGTGTTTTCGGTGTTGATTGACCCGTTGTCTGGATGACTTTGAGTGAGATTGGCGGCTGATGATTTTGCGGCTTAACTTGAGTTTCAATGGTTTGGTCGATAGTTTTGATGGCTTTATCATCGCCATAAAGCCCCCAATAGACTAACACCAACAATACAACACCAGCGATAATCGCTGGTGTGTTAACGTTTCGCATATTCATGGCAATATTCCTTGTCTAAATAAGCTGGTTGTTTAGTTTGCAACTTATGTATCGTTCCGTTCACTGAGTTTGAGCTTGAGAGCATCAAACAGCTCTTGATCATACAACATATGGATGATCCGAATATGCTCTCCATTAGTTTCACCAAGTCTGAGTATCGGTTTCTTGAACAAAAAGCTGCCAGATGTGTTTTTCATCAGTATTTGCAGTTGCGAATAGCTGATTTTTACGCGCTTTTGTTTAAAGTTTACTAATGAAAAAGGGCCTGGGCCGCTGACATATTCTTCATGGAAATTGATATCTCTGTAATCGGATTTAGCCTTTTCGTGACCAAAACCGTAAGCAATAAGGGCAAATAACGGCCAGAATTGCTTTAGAGACTCACCATACATTGCATTACCAGTGACCCCATAGAGGATAACAGGCGCACCGCAAAGCACTGCAAAGATACAGCAAAATTCAAAACCGACCATGCGATTCTTTATTGGCTTGAAATGCAACATCATATTTTTCTCTAACGTGAAACGTTTTTGACACACAAGCGGCTCCCGATTTGATCAGAAGCCATTAAGATTTACATCGAATAGCTAGGGGTTGTCCACTGTGCACAGGTAAGAATCTTCGGCAAGTTCCTCGTCACAATCACCTTTGGCATCGGTATGTGCAGCAGAAGCGGCAACGCCACACAAGCCGCCAAAATACGGTCCTAATTCAATTAGTAATGTAGCGCAACCTACCATAGACAAGCCATAAAGCACATCGGCAATGGTATAGCAGTCACCCTTATCTTCGAGTGCTCCCATTTTGCATTCTTCAAGTGGTGGTAATGTTGGCGGAGTCTCCGGGTCTGTTGAACCACCTGAACCACCACCTGAGCCACTACTACCATCGCCTGAACCGCTACCAGTACCGCCAGTCGTGCCACCTGGATATATGGAACCCGTTTCTTCCCACCAATTTGGAGGGTTCTCTCCGAAAATATCTTCACATGGTTCAGTCCCTTGGTAGGTGTCACAAGTTGCATAAGCTTGATTTAGTCCCCAACCCCACCCTTCTCTAAGCGCAGAAGAAGCCACGTTAAAGTCGCCATCATCTTCATAATAACCGCTACCACCAGTAGGCGGTGTAACCTGCCCCATCATCAAAGCAACAACCAATGCCGCTTTTGTTAAATTACCTATTTTTCACTTTTTATCCTAGTATCAATGAGAATTTTATCGACAGTTCTTTCGTTCATTCGAATACCGTGCTTCCTTGTTTCGTCCATGGCGATTTGAAGCCGAGGATTATACCGAATATTAAATGCCTGTCAACAATAGGTTTACAGACATTACAAATTAAAATCAATCCGTCAAAATTGACACGCCTTACTCGACAAATCGTCGAGTGCACAAGGTTCTTTAAGCAGCAAAAAATCTTTTTTGTAAATACTGACACTCACACCGCCAGCAAAATCACTGAATTTCCAGTTTTCCATTTCAAATCCAGTCATATCAACAGACGTCCATTGAGATGAGGGTTTACCGGCATTAAGTGGATTATCCTTAGGGTGACCATGACAATTAAGGCAAAAACGCTGCATTTTCACTGGCACAAAAGAGAGTGAAAAAAACAAATAGTCGAACTTTTACCACGGCGGTCAGAACCTTTTAGTCAATACAGGTGCTTTGATGTTAAGTCTGGGCAAGCCAATAATCAAAGCAAATAACCCCATCAACTGACGAAAATACACAGTATACGGACTGCACCAGGTTTAATGCCCAGTCAAATCAACCATCGACTGCTTTACAAACTCAGCAAACGGCTTAACATTATTGGTCACCGAAGCAGATTCCAGCGCATCAAGGTAGGTTGTTCTGGTTTGATGTTTTATCACCGTCCACGGATAACCGCCAATCACCAATAAAAAGTTCATTAAAAACCGTGCCGTTCGGCCGTTGCCATCGGGAAATGGATGAATGTATCCGATAAATAAATGGCCAAGAATGGCCTTAACCACAAAATGTGGTTCACTGGCAATCAGCGCTTTTAATGTGTCCATACAATCCATCAACTGCTCAGATGCTGGCGGCACATGCATCGAT
>JBLGCB010000006.1:0-55770 GCA_047617105.1 Phenylobacterium sp.
TTATTACCAACTAGCCTTACGAAGGCCAGGGATTTCACCGCGCATAGTAGCTTCGCGAACTTTAATACGGCTCATGCCGAATTTGCGAAGAAAACCATGCGGACGACCAGTTACGTTACAACGATTACGTTGTCGCGATGGACTGGAATCACGCGGTAGTGATTGCAACTTAAGCACTGCTTCCCAACGTTCTTCTTCAGAAGTATGGGCGCTGGCAATTGCATCTTTTAGTGCAGAGCGCTTTTCAGCAAACTTTGCAACCAATTTGGCACGTTTTACTTCACGCGCTTTCATTGAATTTTTAGCCATAACTTTACGCCTTATTCTTGAATGGAACACCAAAAGCAGATAACAGCTTGTGGCCTTCTTCATTCGTTTTAGCAGAAGTAGTGATTGTGATATCCATACCGCGGATTTTGTCTACTTTATCGTATTCAATTTCCGGGAAGATAATCTGTTCGCGTACACCCATGCTGTAGTTACCACGACCGTCGAATGATTTCTCATTCAGGCCACGGAAGTCACGGATACGTGGAATTGCAATTGAGACTAAACGCTCAAAGAATTCCCACATACGATCACCACGTAAAGTCACTTTGGCACCAATTGGGTAGCCTTCGCGGATTTTGAAACCAGCCACAGACTTCCGAGCAACGGTAATAAGAGGTTTTTGACCCGTGATAGCGGCCAAATCTCTTGTTGCGTGCTCAAGAATTTTCTTGTCTGCAAGAGCTTCACCTAAACCCATGTTTAGAGTGATTTTCTCAATCCGAGGGACTTGCATGACACTAGTATAGCCCATGTCTTTCATCATGGACGACACAATAGTCTCTTTGTAGAATTCATGCAGTTTCGCCATCGTATTCTCCAATTATTAAACTAATTCGTTGTTAGACTTGAAAAAACGGACTTTTTTGCCGTCTTCGAATCTAAATCCTACACGATCTGCTTTGCCAGTAGCGGCATTGTAGATCGCAACATTTGAAACATGAATAGGTGCATTCTTTTCAACTATGCCGCCCGGCTCTTGGAGCTGTGGGTTAGGCTTAGTGTGCTTTTTCACCATATTGATGTTTTCAACAAGTATCTTGTTTTTGCTGGTTAGAACAGAAGTCACTTTACCGTGCTTTCCTTTATCTTTACCTGTCAAAACAATGATTTCGTCATTACGACGGATTTTAGCTGCCATTTCAGACTCCTTTACAGTACTTCTGGTGCCAGTGAGACGATTTTCATGAACTTGTCATTACGAAGTTCGCGAGTCACAGGTCCAAAGATACGAGTACCAATAGGTTGCTTGTTAGCATTTAACATTACAGCTGCGTTGTCATCAAAACGAATCACAGATCCGTCAGGACGTCGAACGCCTTTCTTAGTGCGCACCACTACTGCTGTCAAAACGTCACCTTTTTTAACTTTACCGCGGGGAATTGCTTCCTTCACAGTAACTTTAATGATGTCGCCGATAGCTGCATAACGTCGGTGCGAGCCACCTAGAACCTTAATACACTGTACTCTGCGAGCGCCGCTGTTATCAGCAACGTCCAGATTAGTTTGCATTTGGATCATTTCAGTGCTCCGGTTTAAAGTTGCATTAGACTCACTTTCTCAACCTTTTATGCTCACTATTTATTCAATAGGGTCGCAGGCTAAGCAAGAGGTGAATCGTTATTGTACAAATTGCCCTATCTAATAGGGCGGCGTACTATAACAAAGATAGTGGCGTATGAATAGCACCAATTTGGATTAAGTTTACAACGGGCGGTTTGTCACCGGGTTTGGTCGGTGAGATTCGGGGGGATTGAGGGTGAAAGGGGGGAAATGATGTGCGTACGAAAGCGTAAACGATAGCATATTACCTGTTGGGTAGGATTGCCGATGACGGGAGGGTCACGCGTGGGCACAAACAACGTGCCCACCCTACGGCTCTTCATATCTACAATACGACTTCACCCAAACACAGTTTGCTGTCAAGCCAATCGCTGAGGGTATTTACCGTCACTTCAGAGGTGGTATTGCCATTGATCACCAAGTCACAGTTACTGCGAACTTGGTTCACCGAGTGCAGGTAGATGTCACGGAAATAGGTTTCGTAATTGGCCAGATAACGAATGACTTGGGCAGAAGAACTACCTTGTTGGCTCAACAAATTGCGTTTAATCACCCTGCCAAGACAAAGCTCTAACGCCGTATCCAGTAAGATAACGTGGTCAATTAACCCTGCCATTGATGCCCTTTGCCTGCCAAACGGTTCTTCGATGAAGATAAACTCAACGCCCCAAAGGCTATTTTGCAACGCTTCAAGCTTGGCCTTAAATCGAGGCGTTATAATCTGCGAAGCATCAGCCCCGCGCAAAAACCAGCTCTGCATATCTTTTGGGTAGGTGTTTTTATCAACATAGTCGTCGAAAAATAATGATGGGCATTGGTAAGCTTTGGCCAACTGTTTGACCAATTGTGTTTTGCCGCTACCAGATGCCCCACTGATGGCGATGATTTGTGGTTTACTTATATACATATTCCTTTTCCCTTTATACTATACCAACAAATTGTTGCGCTAAAACGGTATACTTGTTTAAGCTATACTGATTTAGTGTATCGGCCCACTTGGTAGAAACACAAGAAAAACTCACGAAAAAAGGTGGAAAATAATCATGAAAATAAAACTATTGGCCGACGAACCAGGGGCCATCAATACCATCGCACAATGGTATTATGACGAGTGGTCTGGTGATCCACCAGAGTATAACATCAACCAAATCAAAGATATGCTGAAGCTGTCGTGCAACCACGACAAGGTGCCTTTAACCCTAGTGGCGAAAGAAGGCGATAAACTCGTCGGTGTTGCCGCGCTTAAATTCACCGAAATGGCGATGTTTCCTCAGTACCAGCATTGGCTTGGCGGGGTATATGTGGTCGCATCCGAACGTGGCAAAGGGATCGCGGCCAAGATGGTCACTGCGATATTGGCCAAAGCCAAAGCTGCCGGGGTAAAAACGCTTTACTTGCAAACTGACGATCACAGCGGTGGGGTATACTTAACACTAGGATTCAAACCACTTAAACAAGTGGATAATGATGGCGACCATGTGTTGGTGATGGTCGCCGAGCTTTAACGATGAACTTTAACTATAGCGCCTTCAACTTCTGCTGATAGACTTCTAAATTCCGTTTGTTACCTTTAAGCGCCAGGCTAATGGCTTTATTAAACGATTTCGTGGCATTCTCTTTTTGACCAAGGCCGACATAAGTATCGCCCATAGCCGCATATAACATGGCAGCATTGGGGAACTGTTGAATCGCTTTTGCCAATACGTTCTGGGCTTTAAGGTATTTTTTATGCTTAAGATAAAAATCTGACCAGCCAATCGCCCAACCGGGAAATTTCAACTCATCGGTAAAAAAGGTGAACTCGCCAAGAAACATATCAAACTGCGCATAATTGTCTTCTCGTATCGACTGCATTAACAAAGCATACTGGGTTCGGTCATGAACCTCACCTGGCAAATCATAACGTGTGCCTCTCGCCTGATAATGGGCTTTTAACGATTTCATGCCGCCATAAGTGTTAAATTCAGCCATTGTTTCAAATTCAAGCGGTGGGTAATCGGCAAAATAGCAGCGTAATCCCTGATAAATGGTTTGATAAGGGGTGGTATGGTGATCGTCGTCCTGCAAGGTATCAGCCTGCCAGTCAAATCCCTCAGGAGAAACATGATTTAATGCACTGGTCAAATCATTGGTAAAAGATTCCCCCTGTGCCTGGGTCACATAAAGAAAAGGCGATGATTGGCCTTTTTTGTCATAAGTAGCTACCTTAGTTTTAACCCACTCTAGTCGCTCTTCATCTATATGGGTCGGGCTGGCCATCAGGTAGGCGCTGAACAAGTCAGTCTGCGCCATCACTTCACTGGCCATGCCGCCGGCCATTTCCCAGCCAAACAATATCCGCTGATTGGAGATTCGATAGTTCTGTTCAATATAAGGCATTAACTCGGTTGATAGGAATTCGCTAAATGTCGCCGCTTGGTGACCAAATAAGGCCCGTCTTTGACGAAAATGGGTGTTAAAACCGACAACAATAAAATCCGGTGATTTTTCAAATCGTTTTAGGGTTTTCTGAAACGTCACCCCATGTAAAAAGTAATCATCGGCATCGAGGATCACCAGCACAGGATAAGTGCGCTTAGAGGTTTCATAACCTTCAGGTAAATACACTTGTAGGGTGCGGTCTTCGCCAAGCACTTTGGAGGGTATTGATAACTGGCTGCCATAACTATCTATCGGGGTTGAGTGTGGTGTTGCGGCCAATGTATTGGCGCAGAACCATAAGGCAAAAGCTGCCGTAGTGATCCATTTCATACATATATTCCTATTGCTGGTGGTATTCATCGAATGCTAATCGCTTAGCGCTTTATCGTCAGATACCGTAACTTATCAATTGTCACTTTGCAATAAGCGACTATTTTTTCACCACTGTCATAACAAACCAATCATATCCAGAGTCGTTGAAGCAAGCTCATGAGTTGTTGAGGAATAACACCACCAGCGAGAATGAAATCAGCTTAAGCTGACTTTTAACAGCTAGGCACCATAAGGAAGCCACTTTGATGAAAACCATTTTGACTAACGCTATTTTACTTAACACCAAGCAGGATAAAAAATCCCGCAGTATCACATCATTGCTATTGCCGACACTGACTGGCCTGCTACTGTCAGGATTTAGCCATTTGGCCATAGCAGCGCCATCACCGCAACCAGCGCTGTCTACACAGCAAATCAGTGCCATCAATCATCAATTAACCAGCATCTTCGAAGAGCAACAAATGGTGGGTCTTCAAGGGGCGGTTTTTGATAACAACCGCATTGTCTCCAGCATCAACTCAGGTTACGCCGATTTAGAACATAAAGTCGCGGTAACCGCCGACACCCGTTTTGAAATTGCTTCTATTACCAAAGCCTTCACCGGTTTAGGGCTGCTTTTGCTTGAGCAGGCGGGTAAGATAGATCAAGATCAGCCGATCCAAAAATACGTGCCGACCTTTCCAGTGAAGGCCAAAGGCACCATCACCCCTCGCCTGCTCTCTGGTAATCTGGCAGGCATAAGACATTATAAAGAAGAAGAAAGAACGCCACGTTTTTACACCACCCATTATGACGATGTGAATGATGCGCTTCAATTATTCAAAGACGATCCACTGGTGGTCAAACCGGCAGAAAAGTTCAAATACTCTAGCTATGGCTACAATTTACTGGCCGCGGCCATTCAAGGTGCATCGGGGGAACGATTTCAAGATTATATTCAGCGCACCATGTTGCAACCTTTGGGCTTGAAAAATACCGGGTTTATTGATATTCGCCTGCCGATGGAAAACCGCAGTCGCAGCTACAGTTATGTCGAACCACGTACCCGTGAAGTGCTAGATCATCTGCAAGTCGTGCCAAACCTCGAGCACAGTTATAATATGGGTGGTGGTAATATGTATTCCAGCGCCAGCGACTTAGTGACTTTCGGTAGCCAATTTTTACAGCCGGGGTTTATCTCAGCTGATGTACTGAAACAAATCTATCAACCTCACTTTGACAGTCAGGGTAGAGCGACTTATGTCAGCGATGGCTGGATAGTCACCGAAATTAATAAATCACCACGATCCTTGGTGATGGCTGGCAGTTATCCGGGGGTAATAAGCCAATTGATGGTCTATCCCGATCAAGGTGTTGTAGTGGCTTTTGCCAGCAATACCTGGGGCAAATCAGGCGGTGCCAGCTTTGGTCCCAAGGGTTCGGTCACCCAACTAATCAACAAACTGAATCAAATTATTGCCCCGAAATAGCCAATAGACCCTGACCACAGCGGATATTACCCGCAGTTTTGTGCGTCATGGCATACAACGATAGGATATATAACGCATTTATCATTTTTACCAACTGCTATATGATCTAACGGTTCTAAAGTTTCAAATCATAAGGAGATTGGTAAAATGATGAATATTATTTTTTGTCTGTTGAGTTTCGCCTTAGGCTGGCGCTTATCCACCTGGTCTAGAAAAGAGCCTGTATACGGCGCAACACAGTTCACCCCTGATAGTGTGATGACTGACACCACTACAGCAGGCACTGACGAGCTAGCACCATTGCCACAACAACAAGACTTGGCCATTGCTGAAGCCTCTGTAGCTGAAGAACCATGGGCAATGGATTTATCTTACCTTAATGATGACAGTTCAAACGAATTAGCTTGTGACAATACAGAAACTGTTGACCAAACCTTAGAGCAAACTCAGCGTTATTTTCTCGATATTTTTCATAATGACCACACAGCCCTAGCACAGCGTCTTGAAGCATTAAAAGCGGCGACGGCCATCAACCATACCCTGTTTGATGACTCGATTATCAACCAATTACATCACATCCTCCAGACCGTCGATTGCTCAACCCATCACGATGATATTATCTGTATGCTCAATATGCTCGAAGGCAAGGCAGATACCAATAAACTGACCGATTTAGCCAGTTATCTGGCGGCAGAAGAATCACGGGTACGTGAAGAAGCGCTAAAAACCATTACCCGTGCCGATACCGACCATCTTTACCAACAACAAGTTGAATCCATTTTGCTTAACGATCCGAAAAGCGAAGTCAGAGCACTGGCTTGTGTGTTGCTGGATCAGTATTACTCACCGAAGACTTTTATGAATAATTATTGTGCTGCTTGATGTTGTACGGGTTGTGTAAACATACCCAACTCGAACAAAACTTTTTACGGCCAACACCCACTTCGAACAAAACCACCTACCGTGGATTTACGTAGGGTGGGCATTTCCTTGCAGGTTTGGCCGTTCATTCTTCCAACATGAAAATTACTCCGGTTATATCTTATATTTTTTCTGTATAAGTCGAAAAATTAAGCTTATCATGCGCAAGAAGTATAGCGCTTTAGATTTAAAGACGTCTAAAGACGCTATATTTTCAGGTCTTTAAGGCCAATAACAAAAATAATTGAATCTAAAAAGATTCGTCAATAATAATAATGCAGGAATACATTCCCATGAATAAAAACATGAAAACAAGCATGAGATCCACCCAAAAATCTAGCCAAAGCAACATCAACCACTCCACTAAACCGACCCTGATAGCGGCTATGCTAGGCATGACTGTCTTATCAGCCTCAGCCAGCACAACCGTTCAGCTGAAGCCACAAGCCGAGCTTAAACAGGTCGAAACCCCCTTACAGCATATTCGCATTAACAGCAAAACAGCCAAAGCAGTGGCCAGTCGGCTTGATGCACTCGATTATGATATTCTCGAAAGCTCGGTAACCAGCAAGCAACTTGAACTCATCGTCTCCGATAAGCAATTGGCTGCTTTAAAAGCCCAAGGTTTATCGGTGACGTTAATCGCCAAAGGTCGTCCCTTTCAAGACAGTCCTCAGGCCATGGCGCTCGATGCGGTAGATATCAACTCAACCCAATTTGCGCCGCCTTCGGGTTATCGCAACCTCGCTCAGGTGATGCAAGAGCTAAACGCCATTGCCGCCTTAAATCCGGGTATCGCCAAAGTGGTGGACATCACCGCCAAATACAATCTGCCATCAACCATTGATGGTCACCATATGTATGCGATTAAAATCTCTGATAACGTCAATCTTGAAGAAGATGAACCGACTTCACTGATCGTATCTAACCACCATGTCAGAGAGTTGGTCACTCCGGTCATCGCCCTCACCGCCGCCCGTAACTTGGTGGAACAATACGCCAGCAATGCCAGCGTTAAACAAGCGGTCGATAACAGCGAAATCTGGATTGCCGCCAACTGGAATCCGGATGGTTACGTGCATGTCTTTACCAGTGACAATATGTGGCGTAAAAACCGCCGTCAAATGTCTAACGGCACCGGCGTCGATTTAAACCGTAACTACCCTGTCGGTTGGTCAACGTCGTGCTCAGGGTCCACCAGCCACAGTTCTGAAACCTATAAAGGCCCCTCAGCCGGATCAGAAGTCGAAACCCAAACCATGATGGCCTTTGGTCAAGATCGCCGCTTCAGTAAGGTCATTGACTTTCATTCCTCAGGTCGAGAAATTTTGTGGGATTACCACCCAAGCTGTGCCACTCATCCATTTGATAACCATCAAAAAGAAGAAGGTAAAATCATTTCTATTGATGCCGGTTACAACAACTGGCGCAGTGCCACCGCTTTGGGCGAAAACTTTCAATGGCACCTTAACAAAGGGGCCAACGCCTATTTAATGGAAACCCATTCATCTTTTCAACCCAGCTATAGCAGTGCCCGCGCAGAAGCCGCGCAATTATGGCCTGCGATTTTAAACTACTTCAATCGTGCCATTCCCGTGGTCGGACATATCACCGACGAAGCGGGTAATGCCCTCACTGGCGTGAATGTCGAAGTACTCAACCATAACTATCCGTATAACGATGATAACCTTTCAGGTGATTTCGGTCGGTTCCAAGTGCATGTTCCAACAGGCACCTATACCCTGAAATTAAGCAAAGCGGGTTATCCCACAGTCACTCAAACGGTTTCGGCCGTCACTGGCAGCAGCCAAAATCTAAATGTGGTGCTGACCGGCACTGTCGGCGATGATGTGACGCCATTGTCAAGCGGGGTGACGGTCAACGATTTATCAGGTGCCAAAGGCGAAAATAGTTACTTCAAACTGTCAGTACCTGCGGATGTCACCAGCTTAAGTTTCACCATGGCTGGTGGTAGTGGCGATGCTGATTTATATGTCCGTAAAGGCAGCAAACCGACGCTGACTGAATATGACTGTCGACCTTATATTGGTGGTAACAGCGAAAAATGTGATATCGACAATCCCGCGGATGGTGGAGACTATTATGTGATGCTGACTGGTTACAGTAGCTATGCTGGCACCAGCCTAACTGGCCTATGGGGCTCAGAAATTCCCAGTGGTCCTGATACCCTCGACTTAAGTGGTTTATCGGCCAACGTGGGCAGCCAATTGGATTACACCGTGAGTGTACCAGAAGGTCGTTCAACGCTATCGGTGCAGATGAGCGGTGGCAGCGGTGATGCCGATGTGTATGTTAAATTTGGTTCAGCGCCAACCACCAGCGATTATGATTGCCGCCCTTATAAGGCGGGTAACGACGAAAGTTGTCATGTTACCCGAACCTCAGACAAGGCTTATATCATGATACGTGCTTATGCGGCTTATTCGGGCGTATCGTTAACGGCTAGCTCACACTAGACGCTAATCACAAACCTTGGTGCCAAACCCACTCTAACGACGGTTTGGTGCCAACAATCGCTATTTAATCGTCATTATCAAGCAAAAAACAAACAGGTGTAGACACAAGCAGCTAAACCCTGTATATGTTCTGCCCCAGGTAAGCAATATAAAGCTCGCCCAAACTAATAATCAACAAAATCCGACCGTTCCCACGAATGGATAACGTTGAACACAAAAAACAAGACCCTATTAAAACTACAAAACTACAGAACTCAGGATAAATGATATGTCTACTAAATTCCGAGCCACAACGTGTGCCCTTGCCGTGGGTATCGCGTTAGGTTCAATCCCCGCAACTGCTTTTGCAGCAGAAACCAAAGCAGATGAAAAACCCGAAAGAATCGCCGTTGTTGGTACCCGTGGTGCCCCTCGCTCTGTTGATGACTCGCCAGTACCAATCGATTTGATTGGTGTTGAAGAGTTAGCAAAAGGCGGCAACACCGATATGCTCGAACTGATCAAGGGCACTGTGCCTTCGTTTAACGTTCACACTAACCCAATTTCAGACGCGGCCAGCTTGGTTCGTCCGGCTAACCTACGTGGTCTGTCTTCTGACAGTACCTTGATTTTGGTTAACGGCAAGCGTCGTCACCGTGCTTCTGTTATCGCCCTATTAGGCGGCGGCATTAATGATGGTGCACAGGGTTCTGATATCTCAGTGATCCCCAGTGCAGCATTAAAGCAAATTGAAGTATTACGTGACGGTGCTGCGGCACAGTACGGTTCAGACGCCATCGCTGGTGTAATGAACTTTGTACTAAAAGATGATGCCGAAGGCGGTTCTTTAAGCGCCCGTTACGGTTCTTATTATGAAGGTGATGGCGATAGCAAAGAAATCTCTGGTAACATTGGTATGCCATTGACCTCAGATGGTTTTGCTAACTTCAGCTTCCAATATAAAACTTCTGACGCCACCAGCCGTAGTGTTCAACGTCCTGACGCTCAAGGGCTGATCGACTCCGGCAATACCGCTGTCTCTAACTTAGCGCAAGTCTGGGGTTCTCCTGAAGTCAATGACGACATTACGATTTTTGGTAACTTCGGTTTGGACTTAGGCAAAAACCGTGAAGCTTATATGTTTACCAACTACTCTGAGCGTGATGTTCGCGGTGGTTTCTACTTCCGTAACCCGCATACTCGTGGCGGCGTCTACTCTAATGACGGCGGTGCTACCTTATTGGTTGCCGACATCGATGGCGTTGACACTGGTATTGAATGTCCGGCGGTTAACATCACCTCAGGTAATGTGCTAGGCCAAGCTGATTACGCGCTAATTGCAGATAACAGCACAGCAGTTGGTCAAAACTGTTTTGCCTTTAACGAAATGCTTCCAGGCGGCTTTACCCCTAACTTTGGTGGTAATATCGTCGATACTGCGATCACCATTGGTACCAAAGGCGAAATCAGCGATACCTTACGCTATGACGTCAGTGGTTCTGTCGGCCGTAACGAATCTTCTTATGTCATTTATGACACAATAAACGGTTCTTTAGGTCCGGATTCTCCACGTGATTTCGAACCTGGTAAACACGTACAGTTAGAAAAGAACTTCAATTTCGATTTGGTTAAAGAAGTCGACATTTCTGGCTTCGGCGCACCATTAGTGATTGCTGGTGGTTATGAGTGGCACGAAGAAACCTTTACAGTGACGGCTGGTGATGAATCTTCTTTCATTGCAGGTCCTTTCACTAGCCAAGGTTTTGGTATCGGTTCAAATGGCTTCCCGGGGTTCAAACCTTCAGCCGCTGGCGAATTCGATCGTCGTAACTACGCTATTTATCTTGATATTGAAGCACAATACACTGATAACTTCATGATGGGTTATGCCCTGCGTTATGAAGACTACACCTCATTTGGTGATACCACTAACTATAAAGTGACGGCACAATATCGCTTTACTGATGATTTCTCTGTTCGTGGTTCTTTGAGTTCAGGTTTCAGAGCACCAACAGTCGGTCAAGCCAACTACTCAAACGTGCAAACGTCTTTAGAAGGCGGTGTATTGGTTGATTCTGCGTTATTGCCAGCCACTAACCCTGTTGCTATCCAGTTGGGTGCCACCGAGTTGACACCTGAAGAATCAGAAAGCTTCACCTTTGGTGCAGTATGGGAAATCGAAGGTTTCTTCTTCACCCTTGATTACTACAACATTGAAGTGACTGACCGAGTATCACAGTCAACTAAATACGACTTAACTGACGAAGATAAAGTTATCCTTAACGCCGCTGGTGTGCCTAACGTTGATTCAATTCAACAAGTAAGCTTCTTTACCAATGACTTTGATACCACCACTCAAGGTGTTGACTTTGTTGGTAACTACTCAACGTCTATGATGGGTGGCAACACCTCTTTTGCGTTGGCGTATAACTGGAATGAAACCAAAGTTGATCGTTTCACCGACATCACCGGTTTAGGCAAAGTATCTCGCATCGAGGATGACCTGCCAAATCATCGTGCCACCTTCACTTGGTCACAAGACTGGGATCAGTTGAGCATGTTCACTCGAGTGAACTACTACGGTGAATACCAAGGCGTTCACGTTGATTGGATTGGTACTCCAGCTGACCGTGGTACTGAAATTACTGCTGATTCAACTTACACTGTTGATATCGAAGTAAGCTACCACGTCACCGAGAACGTGACTGTGAGCATTGGTGCACAAAACGTGTTTGATGAGTATCCAAGTGAGCTTGCTTTTGAAGCTCAGACGGGTTCTGCCAATAACACTTGGGGCGGTAAATACTATGAGACCTCACCATTTGGCTTTAACGGTGGTTTCTACTACCTGAAAGCGAACTACTCGTTTTAACGAGTTATCGTCCAGAAACTCACATCCATGTGAGATTTCTGGAGAAAGCTACGTTTAAGCAAGTGAAACTACGCTTACATTTCAACGAGTTGAAATGGCGGCACATCCGTGTACCGCATAGTCAGTGCCCTGTAACTACGTTTCAAGACGGGCACTGACTAGTAATCTCGTAAGAGTAAACTCGTAAAACAAAAAATGCGGGAACAACCTTTGGTTGCTCCCGCATTTTTATACTCTATTTAAACAAGCGGGCATAAATGCACCGCCTACCCTGCCTGAACTTTCTGCCCACGCGCCGCACTGAATTTAAACTTTCTCAATTGCCTAAACACTTCTAACACCCCACTGACCTCAGCTTCAAAAACAATTTGCGAGATATTCTCACCGTCTAAAAATCGTGGTAATTCTAGTCGCTCGGTTTCTGGCGTACAAAATCCGGCATAACAAGTGGTCGCCGTCTTCACCCCAAGCTGACGCAAGTAAACCAAGCTGTCTTGGTTATAAACGCCAGAAGGATAACAATGATGCTCTGGAGCTTGACCCACCATATCGATGATATGCGCTTTGTTAACGTTTATTTCCTCTGCAAATTCACTGAAGCTATCCAGTGGCGTATTGTGCGTATGGGTATGCAATTGAATATCTGCCCCCAGCGCTTTAATGGCCTTAACCTGTGCTGGCGACATCAGCGTCAGGGTTTTATGCTTGACGTGGCTGGCAAAATCAAACTCTAATGCCTTGGCGACTTCGAACAACAAATGAGTATCGTTTTTCTGATGCTTAATGGTCACAATATCCGCCATAATGGTGGCTATCGACGCGAGTGAAATCATCACATCTAAAGCAAATTCTTCGCTATGTTTATACTGCAACTGCTTGCCGATATTAAGTTCAAGTATCAGCCTTAACGCAACATGAAAAATAGGCTGATTATCCAGCACATTCTCAGTGGTCAAATACACCGTATAAGGTGCTTCATAATGTTTGAGCATCGGCGCTGCCACCGTTAGGGTCGAATACCAACCATCATCAATGGTGATCGCAATTTTGTTTTTCTGCTTTGCCTGAGCCTCATTAGCCTCAACCAACTGCGACAACGGGATCACATTGCAATGTTTTTTGAGATAATCTAAGCGTCGCTTAAGCGTCACTGGTTTAATAAATAACTGATCATCAAACTGGGTTTCATCTAAAATTTCGAATCCGTGATAAGCCAAAATCAATGTTTTGTTGGCCATCAATCGACGGCATAAATAAAATATTCCAGTAAATTTGAGTATGTACAATACAAGTGTTTTCATTAGCTGGTTCTTCCACAGACTGGGTTTATATAAATAAAGAGATATCGGTTATCGTCACCAATGATCAAATACGCTCCTCTGTCTATAGCAAAAATAACGCCAACTCATACATCGGCATAAATAAATGACAAAACAAACAAAAGACATCATAACACCGCCAACTGATTGCATAATGCAATCGGTTAGTGAAACAAACATGGCGATTGGGGTCCACAAATGCAAATTGCAAAAAATCAACTATCCTTAGCATATCGTTAAAAACTCTGTGTTAATTCTCATTTTGCGATGAGCGATTAATATTTGAACGGGTTGGACTGGCTGAACATGATTTATGACATCAACTGATTGCCGACATTTTACTTTGCGCTTTAACGCAACCGCATTCGCCTTGATATTGCTGCTCATGTGCTTTTGTTGTCACGCCAACGAGTTGCGTTTTGAGCGCCTGACCACCGAGCAGGGGTTATCACAAATGTCGGTAAATGACATCTTGCAAGACCGTGAAGGTTTTATTTGGTTCGCTACTCAGGATGGTCTCAATCGCTACGATGGTTATCAATTCAAAGTCTATAAAACCATTGATAATGACCCTTGGTCTTTGGCCAGCAACTGGTGTCATATGCTGCTCGAAGACAGCCAAGGCAGACTATGGATAGGCACTGAAAACGGCTTACACCAATATGATCGTCAGCTAGACCGCTTTATTCGTTACAACCACGACCCGGATGATGATCAAAGCATTGGCGGTAACATCGTAATGTCAATTGACGAAGACCGTGATGGTTATCTGTGGATGTCGGTTTTTGAGCGCGGTCTTAATCGTTTAGACCCGTCAACAGGAAGCTTTATGCGTTATCTTAACGACCCAGATAACTCAGAAAGTCTCTCTAGTAATAGAGTCATCTCCGTACTACTCGACCAACGTGATACCTTATGGGTCGGCACCCATGGCGGCGGACTCAACCGCTTCAATCGCCATGTTAATCAATTTGAACGATTTTTACACCAGCCGGACGATACCACCAGTTTAAGTGATAATTTCATCAGGACCCTGTATGCCGATACTGACAACACCCTATGGATTGGCACCGTCAACACTGGCGTCAACCGCTTTAATCCTGAAACTGAAACGTTTAGTCGTTACTGGCTGGATGAAAACCACAAAACCACAGCCGATCCCATCGCCGTGGAAGAGATTTATCAGGACAATGACAAAAACCACTGGTTTGGCACCTCACACCACGGCATATATCGACAATCTGCGCAAAACGGCCTCATCAGCCATTTATTTCACGACCCCATTGATGCGCACAGCCTCAGCAACAATGACATTGCCGCCATCACTCAGGACCGTAGTGGCTTGTTATGGATTGGCTCAATGGGCGGTGGGGTCAATAAATACAATCCGGCGACGGCGCGTTTTAAACATTACAAACACCGACCCAGTGCGCCCAATGGCCTACAAGACAATAATATCTGGGCATTGCATCAGGATAAAAGTAAATCGATTTGGATTGGCAGCAATACCAAGGGCTTAAGCCGTCTGGACCCCACGACCAACACATTTACCCACTATAAACACGACCCAGAAAACCCGAATAGTTTGTCTGAAAATTCCCTCCAGAGCATCTACTCAGACCACGACAACGTCATCTGGGTCGGCACTAATACTCAAGGATTAAACCGACTCAACCCAGGAGAAACGACCTTCAGTCATTTTGTTCATGATCCTAACAATCCGGATAGCCTTAGCCACAATATCAGAATGGTCGCCATCACCGAAGACCATGCCCACAACCTGTGGATAGCCACAGGGTTGGGTTTAAATCGGCTCGATCCAACCAGACGCCATTTTACCCGCTATCTTTATAACCCATCGACCCCCGACGGCATCAGTTCCAATATAATTCAATCGCTGCTAACAGACCACGACGGTAGAATGTGGATTGGTCATTTTAATCGCGGACTCGATTGGTTCGACCCGGCCAGCGGTAAATTCACCAACTTTAGCCATGAGCCAGACAACGATAATAGCCTCAGCAGTAACACCATTTTATCGATTTATCAAAGTCCAGACGGTATTCTGTGGTTAGGCACCTTTGCCGGAATAAACAAATTTGACCCAAAGACAAAAACCTTCAGCCGTTATCGCCAGCGCCATGGACTCAGTAATGAAACCGTGATGGGGATCATGGCTGATAAAGCGGGTAATTTATGGTTAACCACCAATAATGGCCTCAATCGCTTTGATCCACGCAGCGAAACTTTCGACGTTTATCATTTCAATGATGGTTTACAACACAGTGAATTTAACATGGGCGCTTACTTTAGCACCCCTTCCGATCAAATGCTGGTGGGTGGCATTAATGGTTTTAACACCTTTTACCCACAGCAGATTGTCAAAGCGTCAACCGCGCCGATAATCGCCTTCACCGATTTCTTATTAAATAACCAAGCCGTGGCGATTTCGCCACACAGCGCAGAAAATTCAGCCAGCACAGGGCTTCAACGCAGCATCAATCACACCTCATCAATGGTGCTAACCCATACCAGTTCGATGTTTAGCATCGAATTTGCCGCATTGCATTTTACCAACCCGCAACAAAATCGTTATGCCTGGCAGCTTGAAGGTTTTGATCAACACTGGATCAATGCCGCGGCCTTAAACCGCCGTGCCACCTATACCAATCTGGACGCTGGCGAATATGTGTTTAAAGTGAAGGGTTCTAATAACGACAATGTCTGGAGCAGCCAACCCCGCACCATCAAGATCACCATATTACCTGCCCCTTGGCGAACATGGTGGGCTTATAGTCTTTATGCTATTGTGCTGATGTCGCTAGCCGCTGTGATTGCTTGGTTACGGTTTAAAAAGCTGGCGGCAGAACGTCAGGCGGCAACCATGATTGTCGCTAGTGAACAACAACTGAGCCTAGCCCTATGGGGCAGTCGTGACCAACTATGGGACTGGAATAAAAAACGCGCCCTGATTGAACGCAGAAATATTCTCAAGCACTTTGACTTGCCTGTCAGCCAACCGTTGGTTGAACTCCATGGCCTAGCCGCCTTTATCCACCCCGAAGACCAAAATAGGTTTGACCACGCACTGGCGCAACACTGTCAGGGTGAGCAAGATTATTTTGAATGTTCTTATCGAATGAGAGATAACCAAAACCAATGGCGCTGGGTGCTCGATCGGGGAAAAATCGTTGAACGCGATGAACACCACGAAGCCCAGCGGATCGTCGGCACCTTACAAGACATTGACAATATGCATCAGGCCAAACAGGCATTGCGCGAATTAAATGACACCCTAGAGCAGAAAGTTGAACATCGCACCAAAGCCTTACAAGATTCCATCGACCAGTTAACGGCCGCGCAACAACAACTGGTTGAGGCTGAGAAAATGGCTTCATTGGGCAATCTGGTGTCTGGTGTCGCCCATGAGGTCAATACCCCGCTGGGCATTTGTATCACCATGGTCAGTATGTTAATGGAAAAGGTATCGAATTTAGAACAACAAATCAACGCGGGCACCATGAGTCGCAAAGTGATGAATAATTATATCGCGGAAACCAAACAAGCCCAGGCCCTGGTCGACAATAATTTGCATCGGGCAGCAGAGTTGATTCAGAGCTTTAAAAAAGTCGCGGTAGATCAAACCGAGGATTCGTTTGATAACATTCACTTTCATGACTATTTACAAGACATCATCAGAAGCATGGAACCCCGGCTCAACAAACATCAAATAGCGATAACTCTAGCCTCAACAGGCGACTGGTCAGTGCAAACTTGGCCGGGCGCATGGTGGCAGATATTATCCAACCTGACCGAAAACACCCTTTCCCATGGTTTTTTACGGCCAAGACCCAACCAACCTGGCGGTCAGATCACCATCAGTGCACAACTGACACATTCACAAAACAATCAATCAGTGTTGCGTTTTCACTATCATGATAATGGCTGTGGCATGGATGAGGAAACGCTGGAAAAAATCTACGAACCTTTTTTTACCAATGCGCGTAACCGTGGTCATGCCGGGCTGGGGATGCATATTGTCTATAACTTGGTGGTGCAAAAATTTGCGGGCAGTATTAGTGGTCAAAGCACGGTTGATGGTGGGGTTGAGTTTGTGATTGAAGTGGTGGTGTAGGGCTTTTCAATGATATATTCGATTTGCGTGCTTGTACCTACCGATTTTCGTCCTATCTATGTTTCTACGATGCCCACATCCCTGTAGTGCGCCCTGTCGCCACCGAGACGTCGGACCGCCTTGGCTCCACCTCAGGGGTACAAAAGCTGCGGGCCCTCGCTTCCGTACCCCTTCGCCCAAAACCCTTTCAAAGCTTCTTCAATCCGCCGAGGATTACTACACCCCACCACCCGCCAATGCTCGGGCATCAACTGTTGATAATCAAAACGCCTAAACCTTGGGTCAACCAACACCACCACCCCACGATCAGTCTCTGAACGGATCACCCGACCCGCGGTTTGTAACACTCGGGTGAATCCAGGAAACTGATAAGCATACTGAAAACTGTTCAGCCCTTGGCGCTCAAAATAGGCTTCAATCAGCTTTTGCTCTTCATTCGGCTGCGGCATTCCGGTGCCAATCACTATCGCCCCGGTCAACGCATCTCCGGCATAATCCACTCCCTCACCAAATATACCCCCCATGATCGCAAAACCTATTACCTGGCCCACCTGCCCCGGCTGTGCACCATCATCTTGCAGCCCCTTATTTTGCAAAAAGGCATTAACAAAAGCTTCACGCTCAGCAGCACTGGCACCAGCGACTTGTTTGACCGTTTCAAGCGGCGATGCCCCCTGCTGCCGCTGCCCCACCGCTAAGAAGGCATCATAAACATCATTGAGGTATTTATATGAAGGAAAAAACACCAGATACTTGCCAGGGCGATGATGAAATACCGTCAATATCAAATCCACCAACGGTGCGATTGAACTGGGTCGATAAGCCCAACGAGTATCAATATAATCACAGCGCAAAGTCAGCTGGTTTTGTGGCGCAAATACCGCAGGTAAACGACACATCAGCGCATCTTGGCCTTGCTCTTTTTCTAAGCCTTGTTCTAACCCTTTCTCTGGCCTTTTCTCTAACCCTAAAGAACGCCGATAAAAGGGCACAGGACTCAACGTCGCAGAAAAACCCACAGTGCTACGGGCACAGCGGTAACGTTGGGCTAAAAAACCTGCCGCTTCAAGACAGATAAGCCGTAATGTGGTTTCTTTGCGCTTGCCCTGCTGAAACTTGCCCTGCTGAACCTTACCCTGCACAGCGGCAGTCACCAAAGTGGTATGACTGTCATCATACAATTCACTAATAACGACGTAACGGTAAAGTTGCTTAAGCCAATCACTGAAACCTTCTGGCGGCTTGGCAAACACATCATTGCCCAGACCAGAATTCAGCTCTACCTCGCCAAGAGTGTCCATAATCAACTCAATTGAGCGCAAAATCGCCGGCGGTGGCTGTGGTAATGACTGAGGCTCTTTGCCCAGTTTGGTGAGCGCTCGACCAAGACTTTGGCAACGTTTTTTCAGCTGTGGAAAATCGCTTAACACGCTGGCCATGGCTTTGGTTTGACTGCCAGATAACGTCGCAGAATACATATCTCTGGCTCGGTCAGGCAGGTTATGTATTTCATCAATGAGTAAAGCTCTACTATTTTGTTTATCATCAAAAGCGGCCAATTTAACCATCGGATCAAACAGGTAATTAACGTCGCAAATCACCACCGAACTCCAGCGCACCATTTGTAAACACAACTCGAAAGGGCACAATTGATGCTGCTGGGCAATCTCACCGAGCACTTGCGGGGTTAACTGACCAGCTTCAAGACAAGCCAGACGTCCAGCGGGTAATCGAGAGAAAAAATCCACGGTGCGATTGCACTTACCGCCTAAGCCTTCACAAGCCTGTGCAATCAATGGATCGTCTGAACGACAAGGGCAGGTTTTGTCCTTGGCTTGAATCACCAGATAGCCCATATCCAGCCCCTTTTGTGCCAACACCGCCAGCGACTGGCGCGCGGTATCCTGAGCTGAACCTTTGTTGGTGAGGTAAACAATTTGCTCAAGTTTACCTTCGCCAAAGGCCTTAACCGCCGGAAACAAGGTGCTCATGGTTTTGCCCGTGCCCGTCGGGGCTTCTGCCAGCAGCGCTTTTTTATCCCGAATGGTGCAATACACCGTGCGGGCAAAATCGTATTGTCCAGTGCGATATTGAGCGAAGGGGAATGCCAGCTGTTTGGCGGTTTTAACCGTTTCCTCACGCGCAGCAGTAAATTTCTCCAACCATTGAAGATAGATGTCCAGCAAATCATCAGTGAACGTTTTGAGTGCTTCGACAGTGAATTGCTGACTGTCGCTATGAAGCTTTTTTTCAGTGAGATCGTACCAACTGACCCGCACCATGGTTGGCTGTTCAAGCGCTTGCGCCGCTTGTGATAGCGACAAACAATAAAGATAAGCATACACTTTGGCTTGCGCCCAATGGAGTTGTTTTTTCGCCTGGGCGATAAGTGTCGGTGGTTGATAACTGGTTTTGATTTCTTCGATGATGGCCGGAGTCACCCCAGCGTTAAGTAAATCGAGCCGACCATGCAAGGTGACATCATACTGGCCCATCCTGAGGGGTTGTTTTAAGCGATACTCACACTGCCATTGCTCATCCTCAGACTGGCGAGTGCGTTGAATATGCTGATGGCCCCTGATGCCTTCTAGCGCAGATGGGCCAACCTGGTGTTCAGCAAATAAATCTCCCGTGCGAGCAGCAAACTCAATCAGGGTTTTGACGCTGATTTTTATGCTACTTTTGGCGCTGCCCTTTGGGCTGTTTATTGGTCCTACCATTGAGCTTAGTGTTTTGTTATTCATAACTTCGCATATGTTCACTCACCCACCGATTAACTGCCTGCAAGCTGATTTAAAGCCCCATTAATGACAAAAATGGCAAAGAGTCACTCCCCACAGTAATGTGCCCCGACAAAATTCCAAATAACTAGGAAAAATATGCCTAAATAGAGTATGGTTATAACTAATCAATAATTAGTATTTCAATTAATTGCAAGATTGGTATCTACGTATGAGTGACCATCAGTCAAATGAACAAACATCCAATTTAGATAAAATAAAAGCGCTTGAGCTTAAAGTGATGTTGTACGAAGAGTTAATAGTACACCAAACCACAGTCTTAGAGCAGCACAATTCAGAAGTCGAAGACCACCTCGCCATCATCAAATTTCAGGCACAGTATAATGAAGCCCAAAGTAAAAGGCTGACCGAACGAAGCCATGAATTACGGACTTATTACAATGCAATACAAGGCCTTAGTGAGGTCACCCGACTCGTCACCTTTAATAAAATAGAACAACAATTCAGCGAGTTAGGGGAAAAAGTGAAGGAGTTCAAAGAACTCAAAAAAGCGGACTCAAAAGACATTCCGCCGACACTGATAACAGTAAAAGCCCAAGAAATAGCCGCACTGCAATCAAAAATAGCCGCCGCATTAATCCAAGCTAGTGCCAATTTAGTGACTATTGAACAAAGCAGTAAAGCTGGCGTCATATACACCAACTTAATTTTGGAAGAAAGTGAAATCAACCAAGATGAAGAGGTATACCGACAAACATTTGATTTTAACCAATGCCTCGAAGAATGTGTTGATATGTTTCGACAGGGCAAAGCCATACTGAAAAACATTCAACTAAAATATGAATTGGATGAAATCGGAAAAATCAACTCTTCTGCGCCCCATATCAAAATCATCCTCAACAATCTGATTTCCAATGCCATCAATTATACCCCAAACAATGGCCGAGTAACCATTATGGCAACAATTAAGATTGAAGGTGATAAGCAAAGTTTGATCTTTATCATTAAAGACAGTGGTAACGGCATCTCTCAGGAGAATATTGACAAACTGCGCCGCAGGTTTGCGCAAAATAACAATGATGATCGCTTTGAACGTCTCGGTAATAGCAGTAAAACTCAAGGTTCAGGCATTGGTTTGGTTAACGTGATGCGCTGTGTTTGTTTATTGAATGGCGAAATTAGCGTCAGAAGCTTAGGCGAAGGCGCAGGCGCGACCTTTGTAGTGACATTGCCGCTAAATCCATTGTAACTATTCAGCACACTCATCTTTCACACCATAACGGCGTTATTTTCGTACTCAAACAGTTGCATATAACTTATATGCGCCTATTTTCCGTGCGAAAATGCCTTGTTCTGAAGTGAAATCTAAGCACGCTGAATAGCTACAAACCACTTAACCTTTAATCCTAATCGGCATGAAGTGCCGCGATAGGATCTAACCGCGAGGCTTTTTTGGCCGGATAAACGCCGAACAAAATGCCAATAACCATGCAAATCACCAGCGACGAAATAATCGCCGTCATCGACCATACCAGCGGCCAACCAGAATACAAGGCAATGCCCTCAGACAATATCAGGCCAAATATCACCCCCAATACGCCACCCAATAACGAGATCACAAAACTTTCCATCAAAAACTGATGCATGATATTGGCTCTGGTTGCCCCTACCGCGCGGTAAAGGCCAATCTCTTTGGTGCGCTCCAATATCGTCGCCAGCATGATATTCATAATACCGATGCCACCAACCAGCAATGAAATGCCCGCGACAGAGGCCATCACGATATTAAAAATGTTTTGAGTTTGCTTGTGTTGGGCCAACAGGGCTGAGGGAATGAGAATATCAAAATCATCTTGGTCACCATGGCGTTTCTTTAACAAATGGGTCAGCGCTTTTGCCGCCACCACTTGATCAATATCTTTGTCGATTCGCACCCTGAATGAATCTATTTCTGAATCCAACAATTCGACATTCAGTCGTTTGGCCACGGTGTTTAACGGTAAAAAGATACTGTCAGACTCGCCACCGAGTTTAACCCCCTGAAATTCTTTTTTCGACAGATTCGGCGAGGTTAACACCCCAACCACTTCCAGCCACAAATGGTTGACTTTAAGCTTCTGGCCCACCGCCTTACCCTCAGGAAACAGTTTTCGCGCCGCAATAGCGCCCAGCACAGCCACCTGGCCGTAATGCTGGTTATCTTGTGAAGTTAACACCCTGCCCTGTTCGGTTTTAAGATTCGACAGACTGAAGTAATCCGTGGTCACACCGACCACTTTTGACTTTGATTCACCTTTACCACTGTAAATCGAGTAGGTTTTGACATTTTTCTCGGCACTGCTCTTTTCGACAAAGGGCAAAGTCAGCTGTGCGGCCTCAAGGTCTCGCAACGACAGTCCGATGGAGTGTTTTCTGATTTCTTTGAGTTCATCGGTATCATAACTACGGCTTTGCACAATCAGATTGCGTACCCCCATGGTATCAATCAGTCGCAATGCCTCTTGCTCTGCACCGCTGCCGATATTCAACATCGCATTCACCGCGCCAACACCAAAAATCATGCCCAGCAAAGTTAGCAAGGTACGTAATTTGTGGCGAGCCAGTTCGTCGACTGCCTGTAATAAAGTTTCTTTTATTTTCATTGATTTTTCATCCTACAACACCACCGGCTGAAACAACGCGACCTGCTGGCCTACGGTTAAACCAGATTTAATTTCTACCTCAGCAAAGGTTTTCATCCCCAGGGTCACTAGTTGCTTGGTCACTTTACCTAACGCTCTGATATAGACAAAACTGCCGCTTTCATCATAAAACACCGCCTGCAATGGCACCGTGAGAACATTGCTGTGCTCGCCACCCAGCAAAGTCGCAGTGACCTTGTTGCCTGGTTTAACGATGCTCAAATCAGGGTTTTCGATGCTGACCGTCACTTCAAAGTATTTCACTGGGTTGCCGGTTTTGATGGTTTTGGCGATATTGGCTTTTTTGATCACCTTGCCCAGAAACACCACTCCAGGCTTAGCATCTAAACGCACTTCAACGGTATTATCTAGGGTCACATTACCCGCTTCGTTTTCAAGTACAAATAGCTGGGCATTGAGGGTCGATAATTCTGGCAACCGGGCCATTTTGCGGCCTGGCCACATGGTCTGGCCAATACGTGGCTTTTCGCCACGCCAGTTTTTCTCGTAAATTAAAATACCATCATGGGGGGCCAGCACTTCAAGCTGGGTCAGGGCAGTTTCAAATTGATCAAGCTTGGTCTGAAACTGTTGGGCTTTAAGTTCCATCAGTTCCATTTCATTGGTGGAGCTAAACGAAAAATTATCCAGTTTCCAGCCCAAAAAGCCTTTTTGCGCCGCCAGATATTCACGGTTATCCAGCGCATCAATGATTTCATTTTTTGAATACACGGTTAAATCGTCAATATTAAACTGATCAGAAAAAATAATTTCTTTATCCACCACCACGGTATCACTTTTAATATCGGCTTTTTCTGAGGCTATGCTGTTAGATTTATTGGCGGTTTCCATGGCCGCCGAATCCAAATCCAACAAGGTAGTTTGGCGTTTGGTCAAAAAGGTTTCACCATCAAACCTGGCCACCACATCGCCTTTTTTCACTGTGGTATTTTCTGGCATTAACCAAGACACCGTTTGCGGTCCTTGGGCATTACTTGGCACCGACATTACGGTTGACTGGGCAGCCACCACTTCGCCTTTGGCAGGTATTTTGATTTCCAATGAGTGTTGCTTCACCGCCACGGTGATCACATCCGTCACTGGCGCATCCGAACAACCGGTAAACTGACTCAGCCCCAGCAACATACATACACCAATCGAAATAATTTTAATGTTCACAAAATCACCTCTTCACCAGCACTCAGTCCACTGCTCAATGCCGTGAGCTGCTCGTCAAATGCCACCACTTCAACCTCACGCAACTCTTCACTAAAACCCGACCTTACTGTGACCGTTGTTTTACCATTCGTTCGGGTAATCGCCTGACTGGGTAATACAATAACGTCTTTGTGGCTGCCTACTACGATTGAGATACGGGCAATCATACCCGGGCGCATAATATCGCGGTCCGGGTCAATAATTTCAATTTCAGCTTCAATCACTTTTTGCGGGTTGTTTTTGGCTTTTTCGCGGATCACCGACCCCAGTTTGCTGAGTTTGCCCTGATATTTAAGCTCTGGATTGGCATCAAGGGAAATTTCTACCATCATGCCCGGTTTGATTTTACCCAGATTACGCTCAGACACTTTGGCTCTGACAATCATGGTGTCCAGTGACGGGATTTCGGCAAAATTGCTACCAGTATGCAGGGTATCACCTACCGCATACTTCTCCCCTTCATGATTACTACCATAAATAAACAGACCATCTTTGGGTGCCATCAGGCTCATCCGGGCCAAATCATAATTGAGCTGTTTAACCTTAGCCTCTAAAGTGGTTTGTTCCCGTTGTTTGATTGACAGCGTAAGGGCCGCTTTATCCTTTAACCGTATGACTTTGGCCTGATAAAGTGTCAAGTCCTGGGCAGCAATTTTGCGGTCAATCAGCAGCTTTTTGCTGTCGATTTGTGAAGTCGTCTCATTCACCTGCCCGACTTTACGGGTCGCTTTACGTAAATTCACTTCTCGTTGTGCCAACTGTACTTTTAAATCTTGTTGGTCTTTTTCTTGCCTAAGAATCAGGTTTTCTAACTCTTTTGATACCGTGCTCAGTTGGTCCTTTTTCTGCTTTAACTTATCGCTAATGGTATTGCTTTCAAACATCGCCACCATCTGGCCTTTTTTCACCGAAGAACCTTCATTTTGTAGATAAGTCAGTTTATAACGCCACTGGCCTTTAATGCTTGGCGGCGATAAATAAGCCGTGTTGGACGACGCCAGTTCACCATTGGCTTTTACAGATACATGAAAATCATCCGCTTTGGCAACAATGGTGGCTTGATTGGCATTGCTGCAACCGCCAAGCCCACAAGCCAAAACCAACACTACCACTACCACCGACCCAAAATTAATTTGCCACTTCATCTTAAGGCACCTCCACTAGAACACTCATGCCAGGCACTAGATCAATATCAACCTTGTCGGTGATATCAATCTGCACTTCAAAATAAGCCGCCGTGCCCCACGCTTGGCGCTCTTCGGCTTGCGGCACAATATGGGTGACCACCCCGTTAAAATGTCGGGCATCTTCGGCATCAAAAGTCAGCTGAACCTTATTGTCTACTGCCACCGCGTCTTTATCGACTTCATTTAACCACGCCACCACCCGCATATCTTTACTTGATGCCACTTCAGCCACCTTCCAAGTGGCTTGAACAGAACCCCCTGAGGTGATTTTACTGCCATTCCACGGGTGGTTGGCATAAATCATCGGCCCACCATCCACAGTGGTTAACGCGGTGAGTTTTGATTTAGTCTGTAATGCTGCTAAATCAAATTCTGTTTTGGTAATTTGGGTTTGCTTCTTTTTAATATCAGTTGCCACCGCCGAGCGTTTGGTATCAAGCTGTCTTTGTGATTTTTCGACCGCCAGCTTTTGTTTTTGATAAGCAATCGCCGCTTTTTCAAAATCATAAAGGCTAATAAATGTTTTGGAGACATTGGCATCGATTTTGCTTTTTTGTTGCTCAAGCACCGCTTTGTCATAATCAAACTGCGCCGCCATAATATCTTCTTCACCCTGGCTTTTGGCCAAGGTCAGTTGGTCTTTTTTCTTCAGTAAATCGGATTCTTTGAGTTCTATATCGGCGTCAACAGTGGCGCGGTCAAATAACACCACCAACTCGCCGGGCTGGGCAATCTGACCCTCGGGCATCATCCATTTAATTTGGGTTTGCCAGCCACTGACTCTGGGGGCATAAAAGCTTTCACTATTTTTGGCCGAGACTTCGCCAGTGAGCAATACGTTAGCATGGACTGAAAACGCCAGACTTAGCGATAACAACCCTAGGGTTGCCAATAATCGATTAAAAACCATCGACAATATCTCCATCTTTAACGTAGATAATCCTTTGTGCATGGTCGGCCACTTCTTGTTCGTGAGTAACAAAGACCAAAGTCTGCCCTTGGGCGTGCAGCACTTTAAACAAATCCATAATCTCTTGTGAGGTTGTACTGTCGAGGTTGCCAGTGGGTTCATCGGCAAAGACAATTTTAGGTTCAGTCACCAACGCCCTGGCAATCGCCACCCGTTGGCGTTGTCCGCCAGACATTTCACTGGGTCGGTTATTAAGCTTATCGCCAAGGCCAACCCGCTTTAACATATGTTTGGCTTTTTCTTCAGCTTCATCATCACTAATATCTGAAAAGCGCATCGGCACCATCACGTTTTTCAGTGCGGTCAAACGGGGTAATAAATGGAAAGACTGAAACACAAAGCCGATTTTTTGGTTGCGGATAACCGAGAGTTGATCGTCGGTCTGGCTTTGCACTTCTTTGCCATCAAACAGATATTCGCCAGAGGTGGGGGTATCGAGGCAACCGAGAATATTCATCAAAGTCGATTTGCCCGAACCGGACGATCCCATGATGGCGACCATTTCATTTTCTTTGATTTGCAAATCGATACTTTTCAGCGCTTCAAATTGCGCCGGGCCTTCGTTATAGACCTTTTTGACCTTACTGAGGTAAATCATCGGTGTTGCTGTCATCGATATCATGGCTTAGTGCCGCTCCTGTTTACTGGCTACTCGGTATAAAAACCAGGGCGATACTATAGCAGGAATAGCGCAAGATGAACGTGGATTGTTAAGGGATATTTGTAACTAGGTTTATGCTTTGTTCTGCAAAAAGGTTGTCATCTCGTCATTGTGAACCCTGTGGTAGATTTCTTCGACACTCAAGGTTAACTCAATCGACTCAAAAAACACCTTATCACCCAAAGCATAATAAGTTGATTTCCAACCATCACTTTTACGCATCACCTGAACCTCAACAAAATCCTGTTCAATCAGCACATATTCCAACACGCTAGGTAAATTAATATAAGACAGTCGTTTAGTGGTGCGATCAATTTGATGAGTGGTTTTTGATAATACTTCAACGATAATCACTGGAGAGGTAGCTAAATAGGTTTCAGATTCATCAACATTGCAGTCGACAAAGACGTCGGGGTAATAGAAATTTGCACCAGCCTTGATCATCATATCTTGACCAAAGGGTTCACAGGGCGAGTCTTTTAAATGAATGCCAAACTCTCTAGCGATATTCTTGGTAATACGATCGTGATTGCGGCTAGCACCAGCCATAGCATATGCCTGACCATCGATTAGTTGGTGTTTAACGTCACTAATGCGCTCGCCTTCGAGATATTCGCTTTCGCTTAATACCAAATGTTTTTTTAACGTTGACACAATGATGACTCTCTAAAAGCTATACCGTGGTTTCATTGTAAATAACAACTAGGGATAATCATACTTTTTCTTGAGCTATCTTTGCAGTTTTTAAGGGGTGAATCAGAGGTTTAAAGCCCTGCGCAGCAGATCACTTTTTTGTTAGTGGGCGACGGAACGGCGTCCAAAAACAAAAAAGCCCCTTACGGGGCTTTTTTAACAAGCAATCACCACCGCGAAGCGGTAATCATCGAAGTGCGAAGCAATTCGATTAGCCTTTAGTTACGACGTCAACCAAAGTCCAAGACTTAGTCTTAGAAAGTGGACGGCATTCACGGATTGTGACAATGTCACCCGCGTTGCACGTATTTGATTCGTCGTGGGCATGCAATTTAGTTGTACGTTTGATGTATTTCCCATAAATTGGGTGTTTCACCTGACGTTCAATAGAAACAGTAATGGACTTGTCCATTTTGTCGCTAATTACAGTGCCCTGTAATGTACGGATGTTCTTTTCGCTCATTACTCACCTGCCTTTTGAGTCAAAACTGTTTTAACGCGCGCAATATCACGACGCACATTTTTCAACTCATGGGTCTGACCCAATTGGCCTGTGCTTGCTTGCATACGCAAATTGAATTGTTCTTTATGAAGACCCATCAGAGTTTCTTGCAACTCTTCTGCGCTCTTGTCTTTCAGTTCGCTAGCTTTCATTACATCACCGTCCGAGTTACAAAAGTGGTTTTGAATGGTAGTTTAGCTGCTGCCAAGGCAAAAGCTTCACGAGCTATCTCTTCTGGAACACCTTCCATTTCATAAAGGACTTTCCCAGGTTTAATCTGAGCTACCCAGTATTCTACTGAACCTTTACCTTTACCCATTCGAACTTCTAATGGCTTTTTAGTAATTGGCTTATCAGGGAATACTCGAATCCAGATTTTACCTTGACGCTTTACGTGACGAGTCATCGCACGACGAGCGGCTTCAATTTGACGTGCAGTCATACGACCACGGTCAACAGATTTTAGACCAAACTCGCCGAAGCTGACGGTGTTACCGGTTTGCGCAAGGCCACGGTTACTACCCTTCATCATCTTACGGAATTTAGTACGTTTTGGTTGTAGCATTGCTATTACCTCGCTTTCGTACTTTTACGGGGTTTTTTGGTTGCTTTCTTTGGTTCTTCAACAGTTTTTAAAGGTAAGTTACCTAAAACGTCACCTTTGAAGATCCAAACTTTAACACCCAAAATACCGTAAGTAGTTAGTGCTTCAGACGTAGCATAATCGATGTCGGCACGTAAAGTGTGTAATGGAACACGACCTTCACGATACCATTCTGAACGTGCAATTTCTGCACCGTTCAAACGACCGCTAACTTCTATCTTGATGCCTTTTGCGCCTAGACGCATTGCGTTTTGTACCGAGCGCTTCATAGCACGACGGAACATAACACGGCGTTCCAACTGACTGGCAATACCATCACCAACCAATTGGGCATCTAATTCTGGCTTGCGGATCTCAGAAATATTGATCTGAGCCGGAACACCTGTCAACTTAGAAATGTGTAAACGCAATTTTTCTACGTCTTCGCCTTTCTTACCGATGACAACACCCGGACGAGCAGTGTGAATAGTCACACGAATACTCTTAGCCGGACGTTCGATAACGATGCGTGATACTGATGCACTCTTTAACTTAGCTGTCAAAAATTGACGAACCAAGTGATCACCGTGTAAAAATACAGGGAAATCTTTAGTACTCGCGTACCAGGTTGAACTCCATGGTTTAGAGATACCTAGGCGAATACCATTAGGATGAACTTTTTGTCCCATTGTCTAACTCCTAGTTTTCCGAAACCACAACAGTGATATGGCTGCTACGTTTGAGTACGCGGTCAGCACGGCCTTTGGCACGTGTCTTGATGCGTTTCATTGTAGGACCGTCGTCAACAAACACCTTGGCTACTACTAGCTCATCGATGTCTGCACCGTCGTTGTGCTCCGCGTTTGCGATAGCTGAATCAAGCACTTTCTTTACCAGAGCGCCGCCTTTCTTATGGCTGAACTCCAGAATTGCTAATGCTTCTTCAACACCTAATCCGCGAATTTGATCTGCCACTAAACGCGCCTTTTGAGGCGAAATCCGGGCAAATGTATGTTTAGCTAATGCCATTTACTTTCCCCTTAACGTTTCTTGGCTTTCTTATCCGCAGCATGGCCACGGTAAGTACGAGTTGGTGCGAATTCGCCCAGTTTGTGGCCGATCATTTCATCGGTAACAAATACTGGTACGTGTTGACGGCCGTTATGGACAGCGATGGTCAATCCAATCATGTTTGGAATGATCATTGAACGACGGGACCAGGTTTTAACTGGTTTCTTGTCCCCGCTTTCCACCGCTTTCTCTACCTTCTTCAACAAGTGCTGGTCAATAAATGGACCTTTCTTGAGAGAACGTGGCATGGCAATACCCCTTTAAAAATTATTTAGAACTGCGACGTATGATGTACTTATCAGTACGCTTGTTCTTACGAGTCTTCTTACCTTTGGTAGGAACACCCCATGGAGACACAGGATGACGACCACCAGAGGTCTTACCTTCACCACCACCGTGCGGATGATCAACCGGGTTCATGGCAACACCACGAACAGTAGGTCGAACACCACGCCAGCGACTGGCACCGGCTTTACCCAATGAACGAAGCATATGCTCTGTATTACCGACTTCACCGATAGTTGCACGGCAGTCTGATAATATTTTACGCATTTCACCTGAACGCAAACGCAATGTGACATAAGCACCGTCGCGAGCAAGGATTTGTACGTATGCACCGGCTGAACGAGCGATTTGCGCGCCTTTGCCTGGCTTCATTTCAACGGCATGAACAGTTGAACCTATAGGGATGTTGCGCATTGGTAATGTGTTACCAGCCTTAATAGGTGCGTCAACACCTGACTGAACAGCATCACCGGCAGTCATTCCTTTAGGTGCAAGGATGTATCTTCTTTCGCCATCAGCATAAAGCACTAATGCAATATTGGCTGAGCGATTCGGATCATATTCAATACGTTCAACTTTGGCTGGGATGCCATCTTTGGTACGTTTAAAGTCAACCATGCGATAGTGTTGTTTATGACCACCACCGATATGACGAACCGTAATACGACCATTGTTGTTACGACCACCAGACTTGCTTTTCTTTTCAAGCAGTGGAGCGTATGGCTTACCCTTATACAAATCTGGGTTAACCACTTTAACAACGTGACGACGACCCGGAGAAGTAGGTTTACACTTAACTAGTGCCATTTTTCAAACTCCTAAAATTACTCGGCGCCGCCGACAAAATCCAGCTCGCTACCTTCTTTGAGTGTAACATAAGCTTTTTTCCAGTCTTTACGTTGACCCATACGCTGTCCGGTACGCTTGGTTTTACCCTTAACGTTGACAGTACGTACGCCTTCAACTTCGACTTCGAAGTGAGCTTCTACTGCGTCTTTGATTTCAATTTTTGTTGAATCAGTCAGTACTTTAAATACGACTGTATTGAAACCTTCGGCAGCGTTAGTACTCTTTTCAGAGATATGTGGTCCTAAGACTACCTTAAACAAACGTTCTTCGCGAGTCATGCTCATGCTAACATCTCCTCGATTTGTTTAACTGCGTCAGCAGTAACCAATACTTTATCAAAAGCGATAAGGCTGGCAGGATCTAGTCCGGCAACATCACGCACATCAACTTTATAAAGGTTGCGAGCTGAAAGGAATAAATTCTCTTCAACTTCAGGTGTCACGATAAGAACATCTTTAAGGTCATAGTCTTTCAACTTAGCAACCAGTTCTTTCGTTTTAGGGGTATCTACGCTGAATTTCTCAACAACGATTAAACGCTCTTGACGTACCAATTCAGACAAGATGCTACGGATAGCACCACGATACATTTTTCTGTTTACTTTCTGGCTGTGATCTTGTGGCTTGGCCGCAAAGGTCACTCCACCAGAACGCCAGATTGGGCTTCGAATAGTACCGGCACGTGCTCGGCCTGTACCTTTCTGATTCCATGGCTTCTTACCGCCGCCACGAACTTCAGAACGTGTCTTTTGTGCACGAGTGCCCTGACGAGCACCAGCTGCAAAAGCAACGACTACCTGGTGAACAAGTGCCTCATTAAAGTCACGTCCAAAGGTAGATTCAGAAACCTCAAGACCGCCATCGGCATCTCTTAATGCTAATTCCATCACTATCTCCCAGACCTATACTTTCTTGGCTTTAACCGCAGGCTTAACGATAACGTTGCCTCCGATTGCACCAGGGACTGCACCTTTAATAAGGAGCAGGTTACGAGCGGCATCAACACGTACAACATCTAAGTTCTGAGTTGTAACTTGTTCTGCGCCCATGTGACCAGCCATTTTCTTACCTTTAAATACACGACCAGGTGTTTGGTTTTGACCAATTGACCCAGGTGCACGGTGAGAAATTGAGTTACCGTGGGTAGCATCCTGCATAGCAAAGTTATAGCGTTTAATAACACCTTGAAAACCTTTACCTTTAGATACACCCGTAACATCGACTGTTTTAATATCAGCGAAAACTTCTACAGAAATTTCACTGCCGACTTCAAGTCCTTCACCTTCACTTTCGTTCAGGCGGAATTCCCACAAACCACGTCCAGCTTCTACGCCAGCTTTAGCAAAATGACCTGCTTGAGCTTTATTGACGCGACTAGCTTTTTTAGTGCCTGCGGTGACTTGAAGAGCTTTATAACCGTCATTAGCTTCAGTAAATAACTGAGTAATACGGTTAGGTGTTGCTTCGATAACAGTCACTGGAACAGATACGCCATCTTCTTGAAAGACGCGTGTCATACCAACTTTACGACCGACTATACCAATAGACATTTCCTAAACCTCTTTATCGTTTTTTAGCCCAGGCTAATTTGAACATCGACACCAGCAGCAAGATCTAAACGCATCAGAGCATCAACTGTTTTTTCAGTTGGTTCAACGATGTCGATTAAACGTTTGTGAGTGCGGATCTCATACTGGTCACGCGCATCTTTATTTACATGCGGAGATATCAGGATGGTAAAACGTTCCATACGAGTAGGAAGTGGAATAGGACCACGAACCTGTGCGCCAGTACGTTTAGCCGTTTCAACGATTTCCTGTGTCGATTGGTCAATCAGACGGTGATCGAACGCTTTTAAGCGGATACGAATTCTTTGACTACTCATGTAAAAATCAAAGCCTCAATTAGAAAGAGCATTAAAGAGCATAAAAAAGCACGCCAGCCATTCCTATTTCTGGTTATAAAAACCATCAGGAAGCCGTGTGCTTCATTACAACATTTGACTCCCTATCGGAGTCACTGTGGTCGTTATCTCGGGTCATAAAAGCAGTTAAAATAACCACAACCAGACAAGAGTTTAACGAGTACTGAAGGCTATAAGGCCATCAGGTTGGCACATTATATGTATATTTATGAACAATGCAACCCTTGATTTACAATTGGCTGAAATGAGGCCAAATTTGACTAAAACAGGTCTAAGCCTTGGAACACAATCAATGGCGCGTGAACCGGGTTTAATGCTTTGAGTTGTGCCATCAACAATGGCGCAGTACCACCGGCAATCACCAGTACCGCGTTTGGTGCATCGCGGTTAAAATAGGCGACCGCCTGATGGACTAGGCCAATCTGTGCCGCCAGACAACCTGACTTTAATGCCGCAGGGGTAGACTGGCCAAGCTCATAAGTAAAAGCAGTGGTATCATCATCAAACACTTTTTGGGTCTGACTGGTCACCGAGGAGGTCATTAAGTCCAGCCCAGGCACAATCCAACCGCCAAGGTGCACTTTATCGCCAGAGACAAAATCAACCGTGGTTGCGGTGCCTGCATCAACCACAATCACATCTTGATCAGGATAAACACTCGCCACCGCCAGTACCGCCAGCCAGCGATCGATACCTAAGGTTTGATAATGCTCATAAGCACATTTAATCCCAAACGCGTGTGCAGCGGTGACCACTTCAACCACCTCAGCATCAGAGCGCTTGGCTTTTTCAACCAAGCTATCGACCCGACTTTGCTCGCCCACGGCAGCATAGGTTAGCTGGCTAATCACATAGTCATCGAAAATCGACAAATCATAGTCGATGGGTTTTAAATTGCCTGCCCATGACAATGCCGCCTTGGTTCGGGTGTTGCCGATGTCTACCAATAGTTTCATCGTTTGTTCCTTTAACTCTGTGGCCGTAAAGAGATCTCACCACCATAATAGGCGCTGGTGATGTCTTTATCCGTTTCTTGCAACAATACACCACCTTGTCTGTCGATACCTTTACACAGTCCAGATAACTGCCGGGAACCCATAACCAAGGTAATTGGCTTATCATAATAGTGGTCGTGCTGCTGCCATTGGTCGTGGGTGGTTTGCAAACCATTTTGTTCAAAATCAACCAGCGTCTGCTTAAGCTGATAAATCAATCTGGCAATCAGTTTATTTCTATCCACTGTGTCAGAACAATGGCTATTAATCTCTGTCCATGGCTGATCAATTTTCTCGGCCTGTTGTTGCGGCATATTGACATTAATGCCAATACCAATCACCACCCCACATGGACCATCAGCCTGGCCTTCAAGTTCAATCAAAATACCCGCCAGTTTTTGTTGCTCAATCAATAAATCGTTGGGCCACTTAACCTTAACACTACTATCAACCAGCGGGGCAATCGCCGCTCTAACTGCCAATCCCACTGCCAGACTTAAACCCATCGCCTGTTGAATGCCTTCAAATTGCCAGTACATCGAAAAATAGATATGAGCACCAAAAGGTGAAATCCAAGCTCTGCCCCGTCGACCTCGACCAGCAGTCTGGCACTCAGCCACCACCGTATCGCCATTGCTTAGAGGACTATTTGCTCTGATTTTTTGTAGTAAAGTTTCATTGGTGGATGCGGTCACATGCTCGACCACAATACTGGGTAACGTTCTAGACTCTTGCTCATCGCCACCTCTCAGCGTTTGATAGTGCGACTCTATATCTTGCTTCGATAACAACTGCAAATGTTCTGCCAGACAATACCCTTTGCCCTGAATGCTAAACACTTCAATACCTAACTCGGTTAAACCTTTAATATGTTTACCCACAGCGGATCGAGTGATGCCCAACAATTGGCCGAGTTTTTCACCAGAATGAAAATGGCCATCACTGAGGCAGTTAAGAATAATCTGTTTCTTCGCTTCGCTGCTACCATTCTTGCTCATGATTTTACGCCTTTATTGCACAGAACGAATACGGCTGACATTTGCCCATCACTCTAACCTCTGGTTCAAGTTCAATACCAAATTGCTGATAAACTTTTGCCCGCACTAATTCTATCAATTCAAGCAATTGACCACCTGTGCCTTGGTGTTGGTTGGTGATAATCAACGCATGTTGCTGATAAATACTGATACCGCCGATTGCCGCGCCTTTTAAGCCACATTGCTCAATTAACCATGCAGCGGGAATTTTTTGATGATGTTCATCTACCTGAAATTTTGGCAGTTTCGGGTATGTTGATGATAACGACGTTACCAACGACTGGCTGACTAACGGATTTTTGAAAAAGCTACCTGCGTTGGGAATTTGCGCCGGGTCAGGTAATTTACTACGACGAATTTCAATCACCTTATCGAACAGCTGGCGAGGCTGGCAGTTCTGGGCCAAAACATCCAAACCACCATAAGATAACACTGGTCGCCATGCCTTTGGCAGTTTCAGGCCCACTTTGGTGATCACGGTTTGGTCTTTTAACCCCCCTTTAAACAGGCTATTTCGATAAGCGAACTGAAGTTCACTTTTATTCAAGCGAACGATCTCTAGGGTGTTTTTATCTAGATATTCAACATACTGGCAAAAATCTTCAAACTGAACGCCATAAGCACCGATATTTTGAATCGGTGCCGCCCCGACCGTACCAGGGATTAACGCGAGGTTTTCTAAACCATAAATACCATTGTCGAGTGCCCAACCAACCAACTGATGCCACGGATATCCGCCATCCACAGACAAATAAGTGAAGTGTTGGTCTTCGGTGACAGAAAGTTCATGGTTAAGCAGACGAATAATGGTGCCATCGTAATCACAGCTAAAAATAGTATTACTGCCCTCCCCCAAAATCAGATGGGGTCTATCAAACAAAGCTTGAGTTTGAGCCGCTTGTTGCAGGGCTTGTACACTATTAAAGGTTTGATAACCCATTGCTTGATAAGGCAAGGCAAAACTATGGTATGGGGCGAGATTGGTCAATTTGGTTCAGGGTACTTTGATGGTCGATATTGATGCTGAAGTTTACACCAGGTTTAGGGGTTTCCCAATAGTTGATTGAGCACTGCGGCAAAGATCATAACGACAATATAACAACAAAACCTCGACAAGCGCACCTCACAACCACAAAAAGCTGCTATTATTCTTTAATCACCCAACAGTTGATCATAACAAACGGCAACGCAATGCTAAAAGTCCTTGTCCTCATCTTACCACTGGCCTTTTTAGCCAGCAGCACACTGGCTGAATACCTGGTGGAATATCGCGTTGATGCCTATATTGAGCAGCTTTGTGTTAATGGCGTTAGTGCAGGGGACAATACTATTGACCAATTAGAAACATGGACAAATGAAATCACTTTTACTTGCCAAACCGCTTCTAAGAGTCAATCAATTTAAAATAGATCCGCATGGCTTCCGGTTCTTTCAAAAAGAATACTTTCGGTTTTGCTTTGATATATCAGCAACCAATCAGGTTCGATATGACACTCACGCCGATTGAGATAATTGCCAATTAGCTTATGATCTCGATAATGTACATCTAATTTTTTCTCTGCAACCAAATCACCCATAACTTGCTTTAGCTTGGCAACTGACTTTCCCCGCTTTTGCATTTTTTTTAAATCTTTCTCAAATTGGCGAGTATACGACGGTTGCAACATCAGATACCCAACTTATTAAACATATCGTCGGCACTGTCACACGCAATGATATTCTTTTGGCTATCACTGTCTTTAAAGGTTTTTTCGGTGACGTCATTGGGAATGCACACATCAAAGGGTAAGCCCTTTCTTAACTTTACTTGCCGATAGAACAAGTTAATTGCTTCAGTGGTAGATAGACCAAGTTGCTCAAACAGAGCTTCGACATCATGCTTTAATGATGGATTGATACGCGCCCTAATTGTTGCCGTTTTTGCAGTGCTCATAATGTACTACTCTTTGTAAATTATCAGTGATATTTCAAACTATAGCCCAACTGAGCCACACTGTCGAACAAAACCCTGCCCTAACATTCACCTTCGTTGCAATACGTACCACCAATTGTTCACTTCCCCTCCCTTGATTATTCGCCCATAGCCCAAATATAGACAGATCAACAAATACACTGCTCGACAAACACAAAGGGTATCAACAATGGTTTGGGATATTGATCCAATAATGATTTCGGTGGCTGGCCTCACCATTCACTGGTATGGCTTTTTATTTGCGATGGCCATTATGTCGGGCTTTCAGGTGATGAAATTTATTTATGTCAAAGAAGGTAACCCCGTTGAAGCCCTCGATACGCTGCTCATCTATGCCGTTGTCGGCATTATCGTCGGTGCCCGATTAGGCCATTGCCTGTTTTACGACCCGGCATTTTATTTATCCAACCCATTGAAAATTCTCGCCATATGGGAAGGCGGTCTCGCCAGTCATGGCGGCGGTTTAGGCGCTATTTTGGCGGTTTACTTGTATGCAAAAAAACATGATGTCAAACTACTGTGGTTACTCGACCGCCTCGGCATCGCCACCGCCATGTTTGGCTTTTTTGTCAGAATGGCCAATTTTGTTAATTCAGAAATCTACGGCAACCCAACCACAGCCCCTTGGGGCATCGTGTTTAAACGCATAGATGATCTGGCCAGACACCCAGCTCAACTGTATGAAGCGATATCCTATTTGGCCAGCTTCTTTATTCTCGCGCTGGTGTATCACAAATCCCAAGCCAAAGACAAACCCGGCTACCTGTTTGGCCTGTTTCTGTGCCTGATTTTTGTCGCCCGTATCATCGTTGAGTTTTTCAAAACCAAACAAGCCGCTTATAGCAATGAATTGATATTGTCGACCGGACAAATGCTCAGCATCCCGTTTTTGCTGGTCGGCATCGCCTTAGTAATTTGGTCAGCGAAGAAGGCCCAGTAATGACAGTAATGACAGTGGTCATTAGGCACAGCGAAAAAGAAGACATTGCGGCCATCAAAGCAATGTTTAGCCAACCATCCTGTTATGGCGGTACTTTACAACTGCCGTTTCCATCACTTGATAAATGGACTGACAAACTCGGCACCATAGCCGACAACCAAACCAGCCTAGTCGCCGAAATCGACGGCGACATTGTCGGCCAACTCAGCCTGTTTGTTGAAAAATCGCCGCGACGTAAACATGTGGCCAACATTGGCATGGCCATCAGCGATCAACATCAAGGCAAGGGTATTGGCTCACAAATGCTGGCAGCAGCAGTAGATATGGCAGATAACTGGCTGGCCATTCGCCGGATAGAACTTGAGGTATATGCCGACAATGCAGCAGGTGTTGCCTTATATAAAAAACATGGCTTTGAAATTGAAGGCACCGCCAAATGTTATGCTTTCAGAGATGGCCAATATGTCGATGCCTATCTAATGGCACGATTAAAAGGTTGTGACCATTCAGCGCACTCATCTTTCACACCATAATGGCGTTATTTTCGTACTCAAACAGTTACATATGGCTATATGCGCCTATTTTCCGTTCGAAAATGCCTTGTTCTGAAGCGAAATCTAAGCACGCTGAACAGCCACAAACAATTAAGAGTGAAAATAAATGAATATAGAAGTACAGGTCGCAGATTACAATGACCCGCAACAAGCCAAAGACGTGGTCTTTTTGCTGGATAACTACGCCATAGACCCCATGGGTGGCGGTACCGGTTTAGCTGAAGAAGTTAAAGCCAACCTAGCGGCAACATTGGCAAAAATTCCCCATGCCTTCAGCGTCATCTGTTATGTCGACGGTAAACCTGCTGGCCTGATTAATTGCTTTGAAGCGTTCTCGACCTTCAAATGCAAACCACTGGTCAATATCCATGACATAGTGGTGGTGAATGAATTCAGAGGCCGTGGTTTAAGCCAGCGAATGTTAGATAAGGTTGAAGAGGTAGCCAAACAACGAGGCTGCTGCAAATTGACCCTTGAAGTGCTCGAAGGTAATGAAATCGCCAAAAATGCTTATGCCAAGTTTGGTTTTGCTGGTTATGAGTTGGATCCGGCCATGGGCAAAGCGGTGTTTATGGATAAACCATTGTAATGAATCAAATCAGAACTTTGGAGGAATTGGCGATTTCGGTAGTGTCTAAATAAGTAAAGAGATACAAAAAAGGCCGCAATTAGCGGCCTTTTTTATTCAATCAATATCAATGATTAACTAATCTTACCATGACACTGTTTGTATTTCTTACCTGAGCCACAAGGACAAGCATCGTTACGGCCAACCTTAGGCACTGTATCCGCTGGTGCATTCTCACCTTCTGGAGCGCCTAATTGGCCGCTTGGTGCATGAGTATATTGATGTGGCACTTCATTGGCCTGACGACGCTGCTCTTCAACTGCTTCAACATCTTCTTCAGCCTGAACCTGAACCTTACTCAAAATGCCAATAACGTCCACTTTAAGCATATCTAACATTTCAGTGAACAACTCGAAAGATTCACGTTTGTACTCTTGCTTAGGATTCTTTTGCGCATAACTACGCAAGTGAATACCCTGACGTAAGTGATCCATCGCTGCCAAATGATCTTTCCAGTGTTGGTCAAGGTTTTGCAGCATGATGGCTTTTTCGAACTGGCGGATCACCCCAGAACTGACCGTCTCTTCTTTGCGTTTATATTCTTCGACCATGGTGTCTAAAACACGGTCTCGTAAATTTTCTTCGTGCATCTTGTCGTCGTCATCCAACCACTGTTGCAACGGCATATCCAACATAAAATCGTTTTTGATCCGATCGGTTAAACCCGAGACATCCCACATTTCTTCCATTGACTGCGGTGGGATATATTCGTTAATGGTGCTCTCGACCACATCTTCACGGATGGCCGTAATTGCCTCAGCAATATCACTTTCATCTAACAATTCATTGCGCTGCTGGTAAATCACCTTACGCTGGTCATTGGCCACATCATCATATTCAAGCAATTGCTTACGAATATCAAAGTTACGCGCTTCAACCTTACGCTGAGCGTTTTCAATCGCACGGTTAACCCACGGATGTTCAATCGCCTCACCAGGCTCCATACCCAGCTTACGCATCATATTGGTGACACGCTCAGTGGCGAAGATGCGCATCAACGAATCTTCCATCGACAAGTAGAAACGTGATGAACCCGCATCCCCCTGACGACCCGAACGACCACGTAACTGGTTATCAATACGACGTGATTCATGACGTTCAGTACCAATGATGTGAAGACCACCGGATTTAAGCACCTCATCATGCACTTCTTGCCATTTGTCTTTAATTTCTTTGATTTGTTCTTTGGTCGCATTAGCACCGAGTTTAGCCACTTCGGCCTGCCAGTTACCACCTAATACAATATCAGTACCACGACCCGCCATATTGGTAGCAATGGTCACCGCACCTGGTGCACCAGCATTTTCAACAATGTGCGCTTCTTGTTCGTGGAATTTAGCATTAAGCACTTTATGAGGGACTTTTTTGTCTCTAAGCACATTGGATAAGCGCTCTGAGCTTTCAATCGAAATTGTACCCACCAACACCGGCTGCATTTTTTCGCGGCACAGTTCGATATCTTCAATGATGGCATCGAATTTTTCAGCTTCGCTGAGGTAAACCAAATCAGCGCGGTCATCACGAACCATCGGTTGGTTGGTTGGTACCACAACCGTTTCTAAAGCATAGATATGTTGGAATTCAAACGCTTCAGTATCAGCAGTACCGGTCATACCGGAGAGTTTTTCGTAAATACGGAAGAAGTTCTGGAAGGTGATAGAAGCCAGCGTCTGATTTTCGTTCTGAATGTTGACGCCTTCTTTGGCTTCAACTGCCTGATGCAGACCTTCAGACCAACGACGGCCTTCCATAGTACGGCCAGTATGCTCATCAACGATAACTACTTCGCCTTCTTTAACGATGTAATCGACGTCTTTTTGATAGAGTTTATGTGAACGCAATGCGGCATAAACATGACTCAGCAGAGTAATATTGGCCGCAGCATACAAAGACGCACCTTCAGTCAAAATGCCCTTTTGTTGTAACAGCTCTTCAACCTTGATTTGACCGCGTTCGGTCAGATAAACCTGCTTGGCTTTTTCGTCGATGGTGAAATCACCTTCGCCAGTATACTCTTCAGTGTCTTCTTTTTCTTGCAGCAGTAGTTCCGGCACCACTTTGTCCATTTTCATATACAGCTCTGAGCTATCCTCAGCACCGCCAGAAATGACCAATGGGGTTCGGGCTTCATCGATTAGGATGGAATCAACTTCATCGATAATGGCAAAGTTTAATGGCCGTTGTACGCGCTCTTCTGGCGAGAAAGCCATGTTGTCACGCAAGTAATCAAAGCCAAATTCGTTATTGGTGCCATAGGTGATATCGGCTTGATAAGCGGCTTGTTTGTCGGCGTTGGGGATATTACAACCAACGGTCATGTCGAGGAATTCAAATAACGGTCTGTTGGTTTCGGCATCACGAGCGGCGAGGTAATCATTCACGGTAATAACGTGAACCCCTTTGCCCGTTAGTGCATTCAAATAAGCAGGTAATGTCGCGGTCAAAGTTTTACCTTCACCAGTACGCATTTCTGAAATCTGACCTTGGTTAAGCACCATGCCACCTAACATCTGGACATCAAAATGACGTAAACCAAACACTCGCTTACTCACTTCACGCACGACTGCAAAGGCTTCTGCGGTCAGTGAATTAAGGCTTTCACCCGCTTCGAGGCGTTTTTTGAACTCGGCGGTTTTTGCTTTTAGCGCCTCGTCATCAAGTTTCTCGTATTCTGCTTCAAGGCCGTTAATTTGTTTAACGGTGGTGCCTAATTTCTTAAGCATCCTGTCATTGCGACTACCAAATAACTTGGTGAAAAGTTTAACTATCATTTTGAATCCGTATTAACTGCATGTTTTAATTTTTATAAATATATCAGGTGATTAAGAGTGATACTTCACCTGCATCTGATTTATCTGGTTTGTCGGTAGACATATTTCAATGGATTGATTGGTTTACCGCGTTTAATTATTTCGTAATGCACATGTGGCCCTGTTGAACGTCCAGAGCTGCCCATTCGGGCGATGTGCTGGCCTTTATCGACAACTTCACCGACCTCGACCAATATTTTTTCATTATGACCATAGCGGGTTTTAAAGCCATTGCCATGGTCAATTTCAATCAACTGACCATAACCATAAAGCTCTCCTGCCCAGCTGATGATACCCGCGCCAGTGGCAATCACTTGTGCCCCCTGCTTGCCAGCAAAATCTATCCCTTTATGATGGGCCGGGTTACCAGTGAACGGATCTTTACGAGTGCCATAATAAGATGACAACCAACCGGACTTAACTGGTCTACCCGACAAGTAAATACCATCTTCTATATTGTGATTAAGTAAGATAGATTCAAGTAGCGCCATCTTTTGTTCTTGCCCATCGAGCTGGCTAAACAAAACATCCATCTGCCCCATTAACCCGCTAACCCCAGTGACAACAAGGTCTGTGACCGTTTCATCTGAGCCACCACCAATCGCTGGCGGCTGTGAAAAATCAAATTCTGTTTCAGGAATTTTCGCCACTTTGGCCAATTCTTCACCATAAGCGTTGAGGCGATTGACTTGCCCTTGTAACTCGCCAATTTTCAGCTGTAACGCCGCTAACTGGGTATGGGTGGTATCTTTGAGTAACGCAATATTGTCTTTTTGACTGCGATACTCCAGTTGAGCGTTTTTGAGTACATCCTCAACACTGGCTCTTTGCTCATCGACTGCCATGTTATTGCAAACAGACCAAGCGATGGCCCCTACGGACAATATCATCAATGGCAACCACTGATGTTTTTTAAAGCCCGCTGAAAACTTTATATTTTTTCCGCGATAGATTACTGTTAAACTCATTCTAACCTTTATTGATATTTTGCCAACGCATTCACTTTAGGATCTCATCTTAAACCATAAGTAAACTCGTTATGCCAAAACCACAAACTCCCAAGTCGTTATCGAATCTGTTCACGAAAAGCTCAGGAAGTCTCGCCAGAATTGCTGAAAAAAGCCAATATCTCAATGCGTTAAATCATCACTTAGTCGAAACGGTGGGTGATACCATCGCGCAAAAATCTCGCGTTAGTAACTATAACCAAGGCATATTGACCATTGAAACCGTCAATTCTGCATTTGCTACTCGGCTCAATTTCATGCTGCCCCAGATACTACAGAACTTTCGTGAAAATGTCCTGCCTGAAATGGCCAGCATTAAGATAAAAGTGGTGCCAAATGAACAATTTTACAAAAAAAGCCAGCCCAAAGAAGAAAAAAACATCAGTCAGCTTTCTGAACAAGCCTCACAGTACATTTTAGCAGCAGCCCAGAATGCGCCTGATAGCCTTAAGCGTAAGCTTGAGCGGTTGGCGTCGAGGGTGACGAAGAAGAAGGATTAAAGGTATAGAAGCGAGTTCTCACATTACTCGTTATTTGTTATTATCAGGTTTACCTTAATCTATATTAAGAATGCCGTAGGGTGCGCATTGCGCACCATGAACCTCCAGTCATCATAACCCCCCAAAAAACCAAGAACAACCATTTACACAATACCAATTGCTGGTATTTAATGAGGTGATCGTAATTCCACATTAATGGTGCGCATTGCGCACCCTACGCCGTACATTTTGAATATCCATGTATCAAAAAGCCCCGCACATGGCGGGGCTTTTTATTTTTGCGGGTGGTGCAATTGCTACCTATACCTAGGCTTTAGGCAAGGCCCTAAGCAAATTGCGGCACCAAACCACCAATCTGTGCTGTCGCTTCGTCTTCGAAAGTGACATATTCCCATGCTTGCTCATTCGCCAACACGGCACACAAGAGTTTGTTGTTTAGTGCGTGACCAGATTTAAACGCGGTGAACTCACCTAATACGTTATGTCCGGCCATAAATAAATCGCCAATTGCGTCAAGAATTTTGTGTTTAACAAATTCATCTTTATAACGCAATCCTTCCTGGTTTAGCACCTTGTATTCATCCAAGACAACAGCATTTTCCATGCTGCCACCCAGAGCCAGGTTATTGGCGTGGAGGTATTCGATGTCTTTCATAAAACCAAAGGTTCTGGCACGGCTGATTTCTCTGATAAAGCTGCTTGGTGTGACATCAACGGAAACTCGCTGTGGGGTATTGCTGATCGCAGGGTGATCAAATTCAATCGCAAAGTTAACTCGAAAACCATCATGTGGGGTGAATTCAGCCCACTTATCGCCTTCTTCAACTCTCACAGTCTCTTTGATGCGGATAAACCGCTTCGCCACTGCCTGCTCTTCAATACCGGCTTTTTGAATAAGATATACAAATGAGATTGCACTGCCATCCATAATTGGAATTTCGCCAGCATCAACATCAATCACCATGTTGTCGATACCAAGGCCAGCAATCGCCGCCACCAAATGTTCGGTAGTCGACAAACGAACATCATCTTCAGAGATTAAACATGTACACATCATTGTGTCACCAACCATGGTTGGGTCAGTTTTAAATTCAACCACAGGATCCAAGTCTACCCGGCGAAAGATAATACCTGTATTTTCGGCCGCAGGACGCAGGGTCAATTTGACCTTATCGCCTTTGTGCAGACCAACACCTGTTGCGCTGACAATCTCTTTTATAGTGCGTTGTTTAATCATATTCAATCTATTCCCGGTGCGCAATAAATAACCATTCACTCGAAAGTGGCGGCGAATTATAACACAGCTTTTTCATATGTCCATTAAAGACGCGTTTAAGGGTCATTTTTAATGAACACTCCATTGTCGTCGATGTATCCACTCACTACAGCTTATTTAAATGGTCTGCTCTAATGGCGATTAAACCAGTAGTGAGCAAGACCTCTCAATCGACTTTTCCTTAGTCTGTTTATGCACCTTTGAACTCATTGCCCAAAAGTGATGCCTATCATAACCTGCCTAACTGAACCTTAACTGAATCATTAATCAGCTTGCTTACGCAAGAACGCCGGAATATCCAGGTAGTTTTCTTTTTCGGTCTCTGTCGCCGGATTCGCTTTGGTATTGCTTGAAGCTACCGCTGCGGTATCCGCCATTTGGTTTTGGATCGCATGCATATCTAGTGCTGCACTTGAGTTGCTCATCATCGGCTGCATCGGACGCGCGGCAGGTGTTGTGCTGGCCACCAAAGAGATATCAGGTTTTTTCTCATCACCAATACCAGTGGCAACAACAGTAACACGTAACTCATCGCTCATGTCCATATCGATAACTGCACCAACCACTACAGTGGCATTTTCAGACGCGAACGCTTTAACCGCGTTACCCACGTTTTCAAATTCTTCGATGCTGATATCAAGACCCGCAGTGATGTTGACCAAGATGCCTTTAGCGCCTGACAAATCAACATCTTCCAATAACGGGCTAGAGATAGCGGCTTCTGCTGCTTCTTCAGCACGATCAGGACCCGATGAAATACCGGTGCCCATCATCGCAGTGCCCATCTCTGACATTACCGTGCGCACATCAGCGAAATCCACGTTAATCAAACCCGGACGGGTAATCAATTCAGCAATACCCTGTACTGCGCCAAGCAAAACGTTGTTGGCCGCTTTAAAGGCGTCCAACAAGCTGGTGCCCTTACCCAGTACTTTTAATAATTTGTCGTTAGGGATGGTGATCAGTGAATCAACATGCTTACTTAACTCTTCAATCCCGGTTTCGGCGTGGGTCATACGCTTTTTGCCTTCGAACGGGAAAGGTTTGGTGACCACTGCCACGGTCAAAATGCCCAACTCTTTGGCCACTTCGGCCACGATTGGTGCGGCACCAGTACCAGTACCACCACCCATACCCGCCGCGATAAAGACCATATCGGACCCTTCGAGGGTTTGTTTGATCATTTCACGATCTTCATTTGCCGCTTCACGACCGATTTCAGGATTAGCACCTGCACCCAAACCTTTCGTCACGTTGGCACCCAACTGAATGGTCAGGCCAGCAGATGAATTTCGCAACGCCTGTGAATCCGTATTGGCCGTAACAAAATCGACCCCTTCAATTGTCTCGATCAGCATGTGCTCAACAGCGTTACCGCCACCACCGCCCACACCAATCACTTTGATGATAGCTTCTTCGCTATGGTTTACCATTAATTCATTCATCGTATACACTCCGATTTTTTACTTTTTTTAATCTGCCCATTTACCCGCATGGTGAACAGAAAATGTTCGTTCGTTAATTATTTTAAGAAGTGAATTAAAATTCGCCTTTAAACCAACTGGAGATCCGACGCAACATGTTACCAACTCCGGCGACGTTTTGCGATTCTTCCTGCGAATGATTTTTCATTTCTTTTCCGTATAGCAGCAAACCCACAGCTGTGGAGTAACAAGGATCGTTGACATATTCTGCCAATCCCGTTACCGCCAATGGCTGGCCCAGTCGTACTGGCATCTGAAAAATGTCTTCAGCCAATTCAACCGCCCCTTCCATTTTCGCTGTGCCTCCCGTCAGTACTACACCTGCCGCGACCTGACTTTCCAAGTCACTGTTTCGTATTTCTTGTAACACAAATTCAAAGAGCTCCTGATACCTCGGTTCAATCACCTCAGCCAGGGTGTGCCGCGACATCGAACGGGCGGGACGCCCGCCAACACTCGGCACTTCAATATTTTCATCAACGCTGGCCATATTGCGAATGGCGCAGGCGTACTGTACTTTTATATCCTCGGCATAGCCGATTGGGGTGCGAAATATCTTGGCGATGTCGTTGGTCACCTGATTTCCCGCTACTGGCAAAACCGCCGAATAACGCAATGCCCCACCGGTATATATGGCTATATCAATGGTACCACCACCAATATCCACCACACATACCCCTAATTCTTTTTCATCTTCGGTTAATACCGCATAACTTGAAGCCAATGCAGTAAAAATCAATTGGTCGGCCTTGAGTTCACAACGTTCGACACATTTAACAATATTTTTCGCCATATCGTTGGCGCAGGTGATGATGTGCACTTTAGCCTCCATCCTCACCCCTGACATGCCTATCGGGCTTTTAATGCCCTCTTGCATATCTACAGAGAACTCTTGCGGCAATACATGTAACATCCGTCGCTCTGCCGACATTGGCACCGATTTGGCTGCATGAATGACGCTATCGACATCATCAGGGATCACCTCAGCATCATTGATCGCCACCATGCCACTTTCGTTCTGGCAATCGATGTGTTTACCCGAAATACCAAGGTACACCGAGGAGATACGACAATCAGCCATCAACTCTGCTTCGTCAACCGCTTTTTGGATTGATTCCATCACTAATTGCAGGTCGTTGACCCCGCCTTTGTCCATCCCTTTGGCCGGACAACTGCCGACACCCACGATACTTAACTTGTCATCATCGGTGATTTCACCAACAACCGCTGCGACCTTTGAAGTGCCAATATCCAAGGCGACAATTAAATTTCTGTCTACGTCTTTAACCATTATGAATTCTTCTCACCTTTTTTATCGTCATCAGCCCAGCGAACCGCCATGCCAGTGTCATAGCGTAAATCCACGCTCAATACTGCTTGTTCCTTGTGCGCCGTGATCACCGAATATAAATCAATGAAACGCTGCACCCGTTTAACTTTTTCCTCGCGACCAAGTAACAGCACCACGCCATTTTTCAGCCCCAACTGCCATGAGAAACGCGCCGACAACGTCAGCTCACTCACCGCAAAGCCATTAATGGCCAACAGCCTATTGAGGTCCTGGTAACCCTTCAATGCGTCCTTATGTGACCCTTGTGGACCATGTAAGCTTGGCAAATTCAATAAACCTTCTGTCTCATCTGTAACGACAGCAGAAAAATAATCACCTTTAGTATTAAGCAATAAATTATCATTCCAAATCGCCGCTGGTTGCTGTTCAACCACAAACACGGTCAGTACATCAGGCCATTGCTTACGCACCGACGCCTGATAAATCCAGGGTAACGCCTCAATCCGCTGTTGTACGGCGTTAACATCAACATTAAAAAAACTGCCTAACCCTTTGGTCATCACGACCTGGGTTATCTGCTCACGGCTACTGTGTTGCAGCTCACCAGAGACCACCACGTAGCGCAAAGGCACCTGCTTTTCATCCATTAACCAATCAACTGAACGCTGATAACCAACCACCAATCCCATCACCACCGTGAAGAAAAACACCAATCCACCGACCAACGGCCAGTTGGTATTACTGATGACATGACGCACGCTAGGATTCATTATCACTGGTGACGCGAGTCGAGTGTTTGTTCTAAAATTTTCACCACCAGCGCTGATGCATCAATGCCTGTCGCTTTAGCCGCCATTGGCACCAACGATTTAACCGTCATACCCGGCACGGTATTCACTTCAAGCAATTGAAACTGACCATTTTGATCGAGCATCACATCTACCCTGCCCCAACCATCAGCGCCAACCACCTCAAATGCCGCGATGGCCAGTTGTTGGATTTCAATGGTTCTGTCAGCATCTAAATCACAAGGACACAAGTATTGTGTGGTGTCGGTCTGATATTTAGCCTCATAATCATAAAACGTTCTCGGGGTTCTTAACTCAATCACTGGCAGTGCAACTCCCGCCACGCCAACCACAATGGCCACAGTATATTCCGGCCCATCAACAAATGATTCAATCAATACTTCATCATCGTGCGCCATCGCCAAAGCAATCGCCGCCGCCAGCTCTGATTCGTTTTGTGCCCGACTCATGCCAATGCTTGACCCTTCGTGGGCAGGTTTAACAAACACCATCGCCCCGCCATTTTCACATAAGGTGCTTAATATCTCAGCCTCATCACCCAAGCGATAAGTGCTCTGGCGCACCACCGCGAATTTAGGTGTCGATAAACCATTGGCATTAAATAACTGTTTACAACGTACTTTGTCCATCGCCAGCGCAGAGCCTAAAACACCACTGCCAGTATAAGGAATGTTCATAAATTCCAGCGCGCCTTGCACAGTACCATCTTCGCCACCTCGACCATGTAAGGCGATAAACACCCGGTCAACGTTCAGTTCGCTTAACTGACTCAGTGGCTGGTCTTTTAAATCAAAGCCAAAAGCATCGATGCCCGCGGCGAGTAAACCCTGTAAAATGTTGTCACCAGAGCGTAATGACACTTCTCGTTCGGCCGAAGTGCCACCGAGCATCACCGCCACTTTGCCAAATTTTGCTTTCATTGCCGGGTCAATGTTCATTATTCACCGCCTAATTCAATCAATTTGTCGGCTTTGAGTTCGCTTTGTGCCAACAGCTTAACCATGCCACCAATATCTCCTGCACCTTGCGTCAGCAGCAAATCCTGATCTTTCAACAAATCTGCCAACAGCGGATACAATGACTCACTGGGCTCAACAAATATCGGGTCTAGCTTGCCTCTTAATCGAATGGTACGGCACAAGCTACGGCTGTCCGCCCCGGCGATGGGTTCTTCACCCGCGGCATAAACTTCAAGAATCAATAACACATCCACTTGAGACAATACTTTGGCAAAATCTTCATACAAATCTCTGGTTCGGGTATATCGATGCGGTTGATACACCATCACCAAACGTTTATCAGGCCAACCTGCTCTCACCGCTTGTATGGTCATATCCACTTCACTCGGGTGATGACCATAATCGTCGATCAACATCACTTTACCGCCGTCGCCTTGCGCATTAGGCCCATTAGGTATTAGGTTGAAATCACCATAATGCTGAAAACGTCGACCAATGCCTTCAAACTGATCTAACGCCCGACTGATTGCCTCAGGCTCAATACCTTCATCTACCGCCACTGCCACCGCTGCCGTGGCATTTAATGCGTTATGCAAACCCGGCAGATTTAATTGAATCTCCAACGTGAGCTGCTCTGGCCCGGTGACGGTAAAATAACTGCGGTTACCGCTTTGGCGATACTCGCTTAATCGATAATCAGCATCTTCTGACTGCCCGTAGGTCACCAGTTTACGACCACAACGTTGGGTCACTTCTGCCACCACCGGATCGTCGATATAAACCACCGCAACGCCGTAAAACGGCAAGTTGCGTAAAAAATCAACATAAGTCGATTTCATCTTTTCAAAATCGCCGCCGTAGGTTTCCATATGGTCGGCTTCAATATTGGTGATCACACTCACCATCGGTTGCAGATGCAAAAATGACGCATCACTTTCGTCGGCTTCGGCGATTAAATAACGGCTTTTGCCTAAGCGGGCATTGGTACCAGCACTGTTTAACAAACCACCGATAACAAACGTTGGGTCAAGTTTCGCTTCAGCAAACACCGACGCAATCAAACTGGTGGTGGTGGTTTTACCATGCGTCCCGGCCACCGCAATACCATGGCTAAAACGCATCAGCTCAGCCAGCATTTCAGCGCGCTGAACAATCGGAATCCGCAACTCGGTGGCCGCCAGCAATTCGCTGTTATCTGCTGCCACCGCGCTCGACACCACCACCACACTGGCATTGGCAATATTTTCGGCTTTGTGACCAATGACCACTTTAACCCCAAGGCTGGCCAAACGATTGACCACATTGCCCCGTGATATATCTGAACCTGTGATGATATAACCGAGGTTATGCAAAACCTCGGCAATACCGCCCATACCCGCACCGCCGATCCCGACGAAGTGGATCTGGTCGACTCGGCGCATTGCTGGCATGGCTAAATGTTGTTCTTTCAATTGACTATTACTCATTAACTGATTATTTCTTTACAACAGCCAGTGCTTTACACACCGCCGCCACTTTATCTGTACCATCGATTATCGCGACTTGTCTGGCCCGTTCGGCCATTTTTTGCAACTGCGGCTGATTGGCCAACAATTGACTGATTTTTTCGTTATGTTTACCCTGCGCCAGCTCATGCTGAGGCACGATAATGGCGGCATCATTGTCCGCTAACCAACCCGCATTGACCGTCTGATGGTCATCCACCGCCGATGGAAAAGGCACAAAAATGGCCGCGATACCTGCGCCTGCCACCTCAGCGACGGTTAAGGCACCTGCCCGGCAAATCGCCAAATCGGCCCATTGATAAGCAGCGGTCATATCATCAATAAACTCATCAACCCTGACATTGGCAACATCTTGGTAAAGCCCTTCGACTTGTGCCAACTTGCCTTTACCAGTCTGATGCCATATCTCAATCACGCCGTCACCTTGGGCCAAAAGAATGCCCGGGATAAACTCGTTCAGCGCCTGGGCACCTAAACTGCCACCAACAATCAATACATTGAGCTTTTTATCGTCTTGCTCGGTTAACCCTTGCTCCGCTAAGCCTTGCTCCGTTTGATCATTCAAATCGCTAATCGACTGACGGATCGGATTACCCACCAACTGTGGCTGATGGGACGGGGCAAACGTGCCCGGAAAAGCCATCAACACTTTAGTAGCAATATGCGCCAGGGTACGATTAGTAAACCCGGCCACCGCATTTTGTTCATGCAATACCAGGGGTTTACGTAGCAACCAGGCAGCAACACCACCAGGTCCACTGGCAAAACCGCCAAAACCCAACACCACCGAGGGTTGTTCTTGGCGAATCACTTTTATCGCTTGAAAAATCGAGCGTAAAATCATAAAAGGTGCCAGTAACAAACGCTTTAAGCCATTACCACGAATACCCACTACATCAATAAAACGAATATCGTAACCATGTTGTGGCACCAATTGCGCTTCCATCCGCGTTGGGGTGCCTAACCAGCAAATATCCCAACCTTCACTTTTTAACAAGTCGGCCACCGCCAGTCCGGGAAAAATATGTCCTCCGGTACCGCCTGCCATGATCAAAACCTTATTTGCTGCACCTTTACCTTTCACTAAGCCATTCACAGCGCACCTCTTCTAGTGGTATGCTGCGAGGTCATACGTAATTCATGGTCAATTCGTAATAACACGCTGATGGCGACAAACATCACCAGCAAACTACTGCCGCCATAACTGACTAGCGGAAACGTCAACCCTTTGGTTGGTAACATCCCGGCACTGGCCCCAACGTTTACCATGGTCTGAAAACTAAACCATACGCCAATCGCGAGGGCAAAATAACCTTCGAAAGCGCGGCCTTTTTGCAGCGCCTTTTGACCAATAAACATCGCTTTAAACACCACAATCAATAACAAAGTCAAAATCGACAATACCCCAATCAAACCTAACTCTTCGGCCAACACCGCCATGACAAAGTCGGTATGGGCTTCGGGCAAATATTCCAGCTTTTGTACGCTGTTGCCTAAGCCCTGCCCTAACCAATCACCGCGACCATAAGCCATCAACGACTGTGTCAGTTGATACCCTTTGCCGTACGGGTCTTTCCATGGGTCCATAAAGGACGTCACCCGAGCCAGACGATAAGGCTCTATCACAATCAATGTCACCAGCGCCAATACCCCGGTCATCACCAGACCAAAGAACTGCCACAGCTTGGCACCGGCCAAAAACAGCAGACTCAAAGTGGTGATAAACATCACCACCACAGTGCCGAGATCGGGCTGGTTAAGCAATAACAGCGCCGCGACAAAAAACACAATCAGTGGTTTGACAAACCCTTTAAAGTGCTCCAGCACCTCATCATGTTTTCGCACCAGATAACTGGCCAAATAAGCGAAAAACAACAACTTAGCCGGTTCTGCCGCCTGCACGGTGATCGGCCCTACGACAATCCAACGGGTACTGCCGTTGACATTCTTACCAATCACCAACACTATCATCAACAAAGCAATAGACAGCGCCAGTAACAGGGCATTATATTTGTGCCATTTTTCCATCGGAATTTGCACCACCACCAACGCGGCGATACAGCCTAGTCCAATAAAAATGCCATGGCGAATAACAAAGTGATAAGGATTGCCATACAAGCGTTCAGCAACCGGCATCGACGCCGAACTTATCATCACAAAACCAAAGCCCACCAACATCAGCACAGTAAATACCAATGTGCGATCAAACGGTGCTTTGTAGGCCGCCCCCCAGCCTAGGTGTTCAGCCATAAAGTCGCTGATTTTCAACACCAGCTGATGTGGTTCTTTATCTTCCTTGTTAGGCTTAGCTTTATCGGCTTTTTTGTTCGCCTTGTTCTTTTTTGCCTTTGGTTCTGTCGCTTGTTCTATTGGCAGCTCCAGCTGTTCTTCATCAACCACTGAATCCTCATCGACCATCTGAGGCAAATCAGATAAACTCAGCACATCATCGTCTAACGGGGTACCACTAGTCGACATGATGTAGTTCTCTGGCCAATGCCATAAAATGGACCCCACGGGCCTCAAAGTTGGTATACATATCAAAACTCGCACAGGCCGGAGACAATAAAACACAATCACCGCTGTTAGCCAAAGCAAACGCTTTATCCACCGCTTCTTCCATGCTGTTTACCCTAATGGCAGTGCTGCTTTGCGCCAATGCCGCAATCTGCTCACCATCACAACCAAAGGTGATCAGGTGATCGACATGATTTTCTAATGCCGCTTTTAATGGGCTAAAATCCGCCGCTTTACCGACACCACCAGCGAGTAAAATTAACTTGCCCTGACATTGCGGTTTAATGCCATTTAAAGCCGCCACTGTCGCGCCGACGTTGGTGGCTTTTGAATCGTTAATCCACAACACATCACCCGTGCCTTCGATGCGCTCGCAACGATGAGGTAAACCAACAAATTCACGCAAGGTCTTTTCAATCACATCATTGTCTAACCTAAACGGTAGCACCAACGCAATGGCGGCCAATGCATTAAGCACATTGTGTTGACCGACAATCGACAGCGCATCAAGTGGGCAAATCTTCCTCGCTTCGCCATTATCTAATACCGCAAAACAGCCATCATGGATGCCGACATTAATATGTTGCAACGAATCAATGGGGGCGAGTTTGGGCGCGTCGAGACTAAAAACCACTTGGGCCGGATGGCTTTGTTGTGGTGCGGCCAATAGTTCTCTATCGTTATAAACGGCTAAATCAGAATGGGTATATATCCGCCGTTTCGCCGCCACATAGGCGTCAAAGCTGTCATAGCGGTCCATATGGTCTTCGCTAACATTCAACACTGACGCAGTCTGAACATGTAACGATGAGGTGGTTTCAAGCTGAAAACTGGATAATTCAAGCACCGCAATATCAAAAGGTTTGGCCAATAAATCTAACACTGGAATGCCGATGTTGCCGCCGTAAACCGCATGGTAATCGCCATTGCATAACAACGCAGCCACCAGTTTGGTCACGGTAGATTTACCATTAGAACCGCTGACTGCGATAACGGGCTGGCGGTTTACCCGAGCAAATAACTCAACATCACCAATAATTTCAGCGCCCTGATCGGCGGCGGCCATCAATATCGGGGTCGATAAAGCAATGCCAGGACTCACAATCAGCAAATCTACATCCAATAAACTCGGACATTGCCGAATATCATCGGCTAATAATAACACCGACACTTCGGGCCAATGGGTGGCCACATGTTCCACGCCTTTGGACTTTAAGTTGCTGTCCATAACAAAAGGTTTTATACCGTTGGCCAACAAAAAAGACACGGCAGATAACCCTGAAACACCCAGCCCCAGTACACCAACTTTCTTATCTTTTAATGTTGTTAAATATGCCATGTTACATTTACCTTATCTTCAGCGTTGCTAAACCAATCAACACCAATATCAGTGAGATAATCCAAAACCTCACAATCACCCGTGGCTCAGGCCAACCTTTTAATTCATAGTGATGGTGAATCGGTGCCATTCTAAACACCCGCTGGCCACGTAATTTATACGAACCAACTTGTAAAATCACCGAGACGGTTTCCATCACGAATACACCACCCATAATAAATAATACCAATTCTTGTCTTACCAACACCGCAATCACGCCCAGTGCGCCACCTAGTGCCAGCGAGCCGACATCACCCATAAAAACTTGCGCCGGATAGGTGTTAAACCATAAAAAGCCCAACCCCGCGCCAAATATGGCGGTGCAGACAATCACCAACTCATCGGCCAGTGGCAAATAAGGAATATTTAAATAATCAGAGAAATTGACGTTACTGCTAACATAAGCAAATATGGCCAGTGCCCCTGCCACCATCATGGTGGGCACAATCGCTAGGCCATCTAGGCCATCGGTCAGATTGACCGCATTACTGGTGCCGACGATAACAAAGTAAGTCATCACCACATATAACATGCCTAATTGCGGCATCACGTCTTTGAAAAACGGCACCAACAACACCGTTTCTTCTGCTCTTTGCGTGGTGGCATATAAACCAAATGCGACCACCAGTGCCACCACCGATTGCCAAAAGTATTTCCATTTGGCGATCAGTCCTTTGGGATCTTTGCGAATGACCTTGCGGTAGTCGTCAACCCAGCCGATGGCGCCATAACTGGCCACCACAAATAACACCACCCAAACGTATTTATTGCTTAAATCCGCCCATAACAAGGTGCTTAAAATAATCGATCCTAGGATTAACACCCCACCCATGGTCGGGGTGCCTGATTTACTTAAATGGCTTTGTGGGCCATCATCACGAACTGTTTGGCCAATCTGCATTTTCTGCAAATAGCGGATCAGCTTAGGTCCGTAAAACAACGAGACCACCAGCGCGGTTAATACCGACAAAATCGAACGCAGGGTCAAATACGAAAAAACGTTAAAACCACTATGATATTGGGTTAAATATTCGGTTAGCCAGACTAGCATGAATGAACCTCCGCTTGCTGCGCTTCATGCCCGCCATTGCTCGCTTTGTAGCGTTCAACAATGGCTTCAACCACCAGCTCCATTTTTGAGCTGCGTGACCCCTTGACTAAAATAGTGCTTTTTGGCTGCTTCGACAATTCTGTACTCAACTGCTCG
>JBLGCB010000007.1:0-50315 GCA_047617105.1 Phenylobacterium sp.
GAAAAACTCAACCATCGTCCCAGAAAAACCTTAAATTATAGAACACCTCATGCGGTGTTTTTTAGTGAACCTGAACGCAAAGCCGCATGAGTATTGGGATTGCACTTATTACTTGAATCTAAGTTTTTATTCAGCGTCCGAGCTTTAACCTTATGTTGTTTTTTATAGAGCTCAATGCCTTTTTGAATGCCCTGAGCAATCAATTTGGTCTGCTCCTTGGTTTGTCCCGGACGTTGACTGCCTTTGGCGATAGCCTCGGCTTCTTTAACCACTTCAGCCGAAGGCGCATTGTTGTTATTGCTGCCTTTTTTATATTTAGCCATATTAATATTGGACCTGTGTTGCTGGTTGAATACGCTGTAACTGGGCATCAATTTGTTGCGAGAAAATCAATGAAATAAACGCCAATGCCGCACCCATGTAAAATACCCAGGAAGGATTAATCATCCAGACCAAGCCAAAAGCGGCGGGGATCACCACGGCGGCAATATGGTTAATGGTGAAGCTTACCCCTGAACTGCTGGCGATATCCGCCGGGTCAGCGATTTTTTGAAAGAAGGTTTTGATGGCGATGGCCATGGCGAAAAACAGGTGGTCGATAACGTATAGACCTGCCGCAATGTGTTCATTTTCGACCAATGCATAACCAACAAAAACAAAAATCAGACCAACGTATTCAAACGTTAACGCCCGGCGCTCACCAATACGGCCAACCAAAGCGCCAATTTTTGCCCCGGCGTAGAGGTTAAGGACATGATTGATAATGTATAAAACTGCAATATCAGAGACCGCATAATCGAATTTCTCGACCATCATAAAACCGGCAAAAACCATGAAAATCTGTCGTCTGGCACCGCTTAAAAATACCAGTATGTAGAATAACCAATAACGTTGACGTAAAACCAGGTGTTTGTTTTGCACCGTGTGGCTGGTAAAGACCGGGAATGAGGTGACGATCACCGCCAGCATCGCTAAACCGATACCACCAAAGATTAAATAGGCCATTTGATATTCGAGGGCGAGAAAGTTAAAGCTCAACCAAATTGCGCCGTAGGCGAGCAAAGAGGCGGCGCTTTTCACGCTAATCAGCTGTCCCATCACTTTGGGGGCTTCTTCTTTGCTGAGATATTGCAGCTGTAAAGATTGGTTAATGGTTTCGAAGTAATGAAAACCCAGTGACATCAACACTGTGGTGGCATACAAGCCGTATTCAAAGGGGAAATAGCCAGTTATGGCAATACCAAGGCTTAACATCGCCAGCGAAATCAATGCCAGTTTTTGTTCAGTCACCGCCAATAGGATAAAAACCGCGGTAAAGGCGAGGAAGCCAGGAATTTCGCGAAAGCTTTGTAACAGTCCAATTTCAACCCCGGTAAACTGTGCTTTATCGATGGCAAAATTGTTTAACATCGCCATCCAGCCAGCAAAGGTAAACGACATTAAAACCGCAGTTAAGACTAAAAACATCTTCTTGGTGCGCCATGCATCAGGCAGCATATTGGTTTTCCTTTGTGTTGGCGCTTAAATCGTCTTTTTAAATACCAGTAATTGATTATTGGCTGGCATCGGCTGGTCGTTAACAAAGCTAAAACCATTGTCAGTCGCCAATGTATTTACCGCGGCAAAATCTCTGACACCGCTTAGTGGATCACGGTTTTTAAGCCAACCATCAAAATCAGCGTTGCTGGGGCTGGTAAATTCATCTTGGTATTTAAACGGGCCATAAATACATAACACGCCATCTTCGGCCAACTGTTGTCCAGCGTGTTGGAAAAAGTCAATGACCTGTTGCCATGACATAATATGCAGGGTATTGGCGCTGAACAGACCATCATATCTGACCCCGGGGATCCACGGCACCGTTGTCAGACTGAGGTGGTAGGGTTCAAGAATATTGCTGGCTCGAATACTGAGGTTTTCTGCTAAACCGGGAAAATAAAAACTCAAGTCGGCTGGTTGCCAAGTGATGTGTGGCAACTGCTCAGCAAAGTGAATCACATGCTGACCAGAACCGCTGCCAATCTCCAACACCTTGTGGCAGTTGGCAAAAACCTGTTGTAATTGCGCTGTGATTGGCTCTTTGTTGCGCTCACTGGAGGGCGAGTAATTAATCATTTTTAAGCCGTATTCCCTTGGGTTCAATGGTGATTAAACCTTGTTTAAACAAACCGCCAATGGTTTGTTTATAAATGCGTTTGCTGACACTGAATTTGCGATAAATCACCTCTGGTGGGCTTTTATCAGAGATGGCGAGGTAACCACCGAGTTTTTGTAATTCATCGAGCACTTTTTGTGATAACTCATCACGTTGCACACCGGCCGGGCGAGTTAAAGACAAATCAATTTTGCCATCTTCTCTGATTTGTTTGATAAACCCCTTGTGTTTGCTGCCAGGTTTAAGAAACTGAAAAACTTCATCTTTATAGATAACGCCCCAGTGGGCATTATTAACAATGGCTTTAAATCCGAGGTCGGTTTGGCCGCCCATGATAAGGTTTACTTCATCACCAGCGTTATACTTAGGTTCGGTATGGTCGAGGAACTTATCGATTTTGGCTGAGGCAGTGATGCGTTTGTCGACTCGGCCAATATAAACAAAAACCAAGTAACGTCGACCGACTTCTAGTCGTTGTTTTTGCTCACCAAAAGGCACCAGTAAGTCTTTTTCAAGCCCCCAGTCTAAAAAGGCACCGACATCATTCACCGCGATAACTTCAAGGCTGGCGAATTCACCGACTTTAGCGTAAGGTTTGCGCGTGGTCGCTATCAACCTGTCTTCTGAATCGAGGTAGACAAAGGCTTCTACTGTATCGCCGACATTGCTGTCGTCGGGGACGTATTTTCTGGGCAGTAAGATTTCACCGAGGTCGCTGCCATCGAGATAAACACCAAAGTCTACCTGTTTAACAATCTCTAATGTGTTGATAGCACCGATTATGGCCATAGGATTTTTTCACTCATCAAGCTAAAACTTTATTAATTGTGCGCAGTTTAATCTATCGGCGCGTCTGTTGTGAGTATTTTTTACGCCAAGTAACAAAATAATTGTCAGCAAAGGTAAGTTTGGTGTCGTTGATAGACCTTTATACCGACAAAAAAGTGGTAGCATCGATCGCAAAAAAGCGGTTATTTAGCGAAGACCCGTGAATATTCTTACTCTATAATGATGATTGCACCACCGCCACTGCGCTACTAGGGAATTTTATGTTAAAAGTACTTGCGATAGGTTATGTCTGGCCTGAACCCAATTCATCAGCCGCTGGCACTCATATGTTGTCGAATTTAAAAACCTTTCAAACTCAAGGTTGGAAAGTCACGTTTGCCACGCCGGCCGCACGTTCAGAGCACATGGTTGATTTGGCTGAGTTGGCTATCGATGCGGTTGATATCGAGCTGAACAATGCCAGCTTTGACATTTTTGTCGCAGAGTTACAACCGGACATTGTGTTGTTTGACCGTTTTATGATGGAGGAGCAATTTGGTTGGCGGGTTGAACAACATTGCCCTCAAGCGATGCGCATTCTCGACACTGTGGATTTACATTTTTTACGTCAGGCTCGCCATAACGCCTATAAACAAAAACGGCCGCTAAACCCTGAAGACTTACGTTCTGATATGGCCAAAAGAGAAATTGCGGCGATTTTACGTTGTGATTTAAGTTTGATTATCTCGAAAGTAGAATTTGAATTGTTGCAAAAAGAGTTTTCAGTGGACCCGTGTTTGCTGCATCATTTGCCTTTTATGCTAACACAATTAGAGACCCCGTTACCTGATCACCATCAGCGCCAGGGTTTCGTGACCATTGGTAATTTTCGCCACGCGCCCAATTGGGATGCGGTATTGTGGTTAAAAGATAACATCTGGCCGCTGATCAGAAAACAATTACCCAGCGCTCAATTGCATATTTGCGGTGCTTATCCACCGCCCAAAGCGACTGCGTTACATGCGCCCAAACAAGGCTTTCATGTGTTGGGTTGGGTCAAAGATGCCAATCTTGAAATGCAACAAGCCAGAGTGTGTTTGGCACCGTTGCGTTTTGGTGCGGGTATTAAAGGCAAGCTGGCCGAAGCAATGTTAAATGGTACGCCGAATGTGACGACGCCAGTAGGGGCCGAAGCGATGGCTGATGGCCTGGACTGGTCTGGTTTTATCTGTGAGTCCGCCCAAGAGATTGCTGATAAGGCGGTTGCGCTCTATCAAGATGAGGCACTGTGGCAACAGTGCCAACAGCAAGGGTTTACCATTATCGACGCCAATTATGACCGGGCTAAGTTAAGCGTTGAACTTATTGATGCGGTTCGCCATCAACTCGACAACCTCAGCGAAATCCGCAATAACAATTTTACCGGAGCGATGTTGCGCCATCATTCGCATAAAAGTACGCAGTATATGGCGCAATGGATTGAAGCTAAGAATAAATGAACCCCCTAATTAACATTGTGGGTGCGCACTGCGCCAAGCTGTTGAAAAAGTCTAGTTTGACCGTAGGATGGGTAGAGCCTAAGGCGAAACCCATCAGAATCTGGCAATAAATGGCGATTTTACGGCTATTTCTGACACCAATGATGGGTTTCGCTCCGCTCTACACCATCCTACGACGATTAAATCAACAGCTTCGCGCACCATGACCTTATCATTTCACAATCTTAATCCAATCCCCCGGCTTAGGCTCACCACGGGGATAATAACCATTGATCAAGCGTAATTGCTGCTCGGCATAAGCGCCAATCCGGGTTTGTTTGGCCAATCCGGCAAAGGTGGTGTGCTCGTTGGCTTTGACATAATGAATGGTTTTGGCTTTGGGCATACGGCGTTTGACTGCTGCCGGACGAAAACTGCGAATGCTGCGCATAAACAGCTCGTCATAATCGATGCCTTTTTCGGCTTTACTGACCTCGCCTGTGATTAAGTAGACTCTGCGACCCTGAAACAACACCGCGACACGGGTGTCTGGTTGACCGGGTGTGCTGGTGACCAGCCCTGTGTGGCCTTTCATGCCGTATTGCTTAAAGTCTTCTGAGCGCTTTAACAGCGGAATTTTCATCTCTTTACGAATATATTCTGTGGGTGTTTCTGACCTGCCGACTTTGCGTACTTCGAGGCTTAATGCCGCTGATTTGTTCTTTGGCACGCCGATAATTTTTGAGCGGCCTTTTTCAACCTGCCATTTTTTAGGAAACAATAAGGTAAAGCCGAGTTTATCGTGGGTATAACGATTCTGAGGATTTTTTATCTCTGCTTTGTTATTGCTTACCTGGTAGTTGACGCCATACACCATACCTTCAACTTCATTGCGAAATTCTGCTTCGTTGAGCTTGTTTTGTTGGTCTTTGGGCAGGGTGCCTGCTTTTTTGATCACTTCTTTTAGGCGAATATCGTTGCGTGGATGGGTTGAGAATACGCCGTGGTAACTGCGTGGTTTTTTGCCTGCTTCTCTGGCGCGAAAACGGCCGAATTTTTCTTGGTCTTTTAATACCCCAAGGGTTGCTATCATGGCCTGTGGATCATAACCACTGTTGTAAAGGTAACCAGCACCATAACTGTCGGCTTCAAGCTCCATTTCGCGACCATAACCTTTTACGGCCACTGTGCTCCATAGATTACTCATATCTGCCAATACCGCGCTGCCGGTGGTTAAATAAGTCAATAAAGACAGGATACCTGAGCCTGAGTGAGCGGCGTCTTGTCTGACCGCATGACGGGCGGTGACATGGCCAATTTCATGGGATAAAACAGCGGCCAGTTCGGCTTCTGAACCTAAGTAGGCCAGTAAACCGCGGTTAATGTAGATATAACCGCCAGGAAACGCAAACGCATTGATTTCTGGTGCGTCGATGATGGTGAAGTGATATTCGAGCTCTGGTCGGTCACTGTTTTTGGCGATATGCTGACCAATCCGATTGACATATTGTTGCAGTTTCTCGTCTTTATAAATTGACGCAGTTTTGAGCATTTTCTCATGCATTTCTTTGCCAATTTTTAACTCTTTTGACTCTGACATCATCACTAAGTCTGGGGTGCCGCTGGCCGGGTTTACTGCGCAACCGCTGGATAACAGTACGCTTAAGCCCGCGAGGGCCAATGATATGGGTCGAATGATTGTATTCATGTTTTACTCCCTGGGTCTTGATCAATATCAAAAAAGGCCCGCAGTTGGACGCCAATGGCTTCGCAGACATCATCTTGCACCGGGGCTATGATGGGAATTGGAATAACAATGGCGGGCATATACGAGGTGCCCTCTGCCTGGCCGCTGACTTTGCCCACCAGTTCGCGTTTATTGTAGTCCCAAATGGAGGCTTCGTAATCGGATTTTTTATCCCAAGTGCCGAAACCAAAACAACTGATCCCCCCCATGCCCAGCGCGCAGGTGATTTCGCCTTCTTTGCCGGTGGTTTGGGTGCTGCCATCGACCCAAATCAGATATTGCATATCGAATTTTTCTACCGCTTTGGACAGTTGTTTATATTCCAGTAATCGCAGTAAGTCGTTGGCTCTGACTGGGGCGGTGCGAGGCTCAAACCAGGGATACATGGTGTCGACAAACATTTCCTCAGTGATCACGTTGACCTTGGTCTGACCCTGACTGAGCCTTTTACCAATGCAGGACACTAGGTCTGGTTCAGTTTCATAATCACTGCCACTGCGTCTGCCAATGATAACGATAGATTTGCCGCTGCTTAAATTGCTGCTGCTGGCGATTCTATCCTGGTCGATGGTGACGGTGGTACAGCCTTGGATAAAAGTCATTAGCACCACTAATGCGGTGCTTATCATGGTGCTGGTGGCGGTTTGAATACTGTTGATACTGGATTTACTCATCATTATCTCCACTCATTCTTTTAAATAATGCTACGGCGGCGTTGTTCGAGCCACTGTTTTATTTCGGGCACTTTGGTAAAGCTTAATGAAAAGCTTGCACCGGCATCTCTTAAGGCCACCACCATGGCGGCGTTGAGTGCACTGCCTTCGGTTTGCAGCATGGCTGAGGGTGTTTTGCCATAAGCGGTGAGGATCCAGTCAGCAATCAATTGGCCCTGGCTATCAAATAATTGCATGTTGTATTTTATCCACACTTCATACATATCAACTTTGGTTTCTTTGGGCACGGTATACTGAAAATCATCAACCTTCATGGTTAAGATTAAGTCGACTGGTACCGCGGCTTGACCTTGTTCTGGTTTAGCCACTGCCACCACCTCTCTAAATAAGGCGGGTAAGACGGTGGCAAATAATTTCACTTGTGCCTTACCGATGCCGATATCGCGTCCTGAGCGGTCATCGCTTTGCTCGACATAGCTAAAATCAGCAAATTCAGCCGGATAATGCACCCCTACCGAGAGCGGCAATTGGTTGATAACAGGGCGCGGGAAGTTGCCTTCAACCTCAACTTGGGTGGTGCAACTGGCAATTAGCAGGCTAAGCAGCACTACGGTAAAGCGCCATATGTCAAAGCGACCTGGTTGGTTGTTTGTGTTATGTCTCATTGCTGCTCCTGCGTTTAAAAGTAATCAAGCGGGCATAAATGCTCCGCCTACGGTTATCATGGCCTGTAATCATTTAAACCGACAATTGATAGGCCGCCGTTTACCCCATGGTGGGGTTGCCGTTATCATTTATCATGGCCGGTAATCATTTAGGCCGACAAAGGTACCGCCGTTACGATGGGTGAGTTCACGCATCAGGGTGGCAAAACGAATGCCGGTGCCTTGCATATTTCTTTGGCGGATAAATTGCACCGGGAAACCCACCGCATGAATTCTGACCATACGTTTGTTGTTATCGCCGACCTTGTTGAGTCTGTCTATGGTCTCGACCACATGGCGAATAGAACGACCAGAAAACTCATCACCAAAGACATACAGGCTGATTTTTTTATCCTGGGTGAAAAAGGTCCGTACTGCCCGCTGAATGCCTTCGACCGGGCTACTGTTACTAAACGGATTCCAAGTACGTAAGCGGGTAATAATGGCCTTGCGACGTCCTGGTGTGTCGGGTATCCATTTGCGCCGATAATTGCTGAACATATAATCGCCCATATCGTTCATCACCTGAATACCTTTGACTTTGGGATAGATGTTGAGGGTGGCGATCAGTTCTTCCATCATCCGGTCCCAACCATAATTGAACATACTGCCAGAGGTATCAATGATGAAAATAATGTATTCGCTGTCGACCGGAATACCACCAATTAGGTCGTTTTTACGTTGGTTGTTCAGCCCCAGCAAACGCTCCATTTCGTCGGACATATCTTGCAGGGCCAGCAATAATTTGCCTTTTTCGCGCTGACTGATGGGCACCGCTTTGCTGAGTTGAGCATAACGGGTTTCCATTTCGGCCATGGTGGTTTTGAGGATCGCAACGCGCTTTTTTTCCAGCGCGATTTGTTCGTGGCGGGCGTTGAGGTCACGATTAAATATCTTGGTTTCGCCACGAATTTCAAACAGGTTTTTTTGCAAGTTAGCAATTTGACCGTCGAGGTTAACGGAGGATTCTTCTAATACCACGGGTTCTGTGGTTTTGGTGATCATCAATAGCAATACGATGGCACCAAAGCCACAACAAATGATATCCAAAAAAGACACATTTAATTCATTGCTATCACGTCTGCTGCGGCGTCTGCTCATGGCCAATCCTTCGAGGGGCTTAAAAATGACCCAGCGGTATAGGTTGCGAGTTTCCAAAATGATGAGGCGGCCATCGGATCACCTTCCATCGGCCATAATAAGATGTTAACCGGAATGCCAGTGGGTAAGACTTCAAGGGCATTCTCAAATAACTCTTCGCGGTCAGCACCGGTGATGGTATAACGCTTGGGGGCAGAGAGTCCCTGAGTGGGCAAACCGTCGGTGAGTAAAATGACGTTATCTGGCAGTGGGTCAAGCTGAGAAAGTGATAAAAAGGCGCGTTCGAGGCTGGTGCCTTTATCTGGCACTACAGCGCGTAAATTAATCATCGCTTGCTCCATATCTTGGTTATTCTCAACTGACAACCAAGTGCCTTGGGTATTATTCACTGCCGCAGTGACCTTGGTATTAAAGGTATAAATCTGGTAGTTACTGTTGATGGGGAACTGGGCGACTAGCCATTCTACCGCCGACAGCGCACGTTGCCATTTGGGTGATTGGCGTTTAACTTCGTCAGACATGTTTTTACGGCGAATCACATTCACCAGTTTCTCGGCCAGCATACTGGCGGAGACGTCGAGCAACAACACGATACGTTCGCCGCCTAAATGTAAGCCTGTTAGATATTGGCGCTGACCCTGACCTTGGATGCGCCGTAATTCATTGCCTTTGGTTTGTTCTTCTTCGAGCGCTTTTTTCTGCTCGGTTAATACCCGTAATTCTTTCTCTAGACTGACGATTTGCTGATCGGTATCATCGGTGTCAATCTGGTGGATTTTATCGCGGATTGCCATAATATCTTGATTGATTCGTCGGGCCAGACCTTCGGCTCTGACCAGTTCCATATCCACCGCTGAGAGGGTATTTTTCACCGCCACCAGATGTTCTTCACCTTCTTTGACTTCGATTTCAAGCAGGCTAACCTCAGAGGTCAGGTCGATATTCTGTTGGTCTATCTGCTCGTTAACGTCATGTTTGATGATTAAAAAAACCAACGCAACCGCCCCTAAGCCGCAAGACATAATGTCGAGAAACGAAAGGCTGAACGTTGTAAACTCGCGTTTTTTACGGGCCATTACCAGTGGGTATCCTCTATTACGTTGATCAATGTAAGTGACTGCTCACTTATGATGTCTTCCTTGTTAAAACTGAGTTGGTCGCCATGATGTAACTGCGAGCCATGAGACCCTTGCTGGCCGTTAATCCACACTTTGCTGCCATTTAACAATGATAATTCGAGTTTACTTGTTTGTGGATTAGATTGGGGTGACAGAGCAAATTGGGCCTGTGCTTTGGCTTGGCTTTGGGTGCTTAGCTCAATACCATTGTTGATATTGATGTAAATGGTTTTGTCGCCAATAGGCCATGCCTGATGGCCAGACAGCAGATGAGTCGCGTGGGCTTTGATGGCCGTTTTTTCAGCTACTGCGGAGGGCTGTGCGGTGGTGGCGGGCAAGGTGGTGGTAAAAGCCAGCTGTTCGCTGTCAACACAAATCAAGGCGCTGGCGTTCAGGGTATTTTGCACTGTGATGGCATCGTTGACCACTTGTACATTGGTTTGGGTATTGGCTTGGGTATTGTTCAGGCGGCTACTTAATTCGGGTATGGCGGCGACCCGTTCACTGATAAACAATTGGCTGCATGGGCCAAAGTGTTCGATAGCGCCGAGCACCGGGTCAAACAAACTCAAACTATGACGCATCAATGACTGGCGGTTGAGTTTTACCTGTTTGCCTTGCAGGGTCAGTTCTGTTTCTTCTTGACTGTGGCCGATTAAAGAGGGTAGCAGATCATAGAGTTGTTGCTCGATATTGGCATCGTGCATTGGGTCAAAGCGACATTGCTGAATAAATTGGTCACACAGATATCTTGCCCAGTGTTTATAAAGGTTGATTAAACCGGTGCCTGCGACAATATCCTGGCGACCTAATTGAACTTCATTTGTCACCCCAGAATCGACGTTGATTTCGCTGATCACACATTGATGTAATTGGATATCGAGATATAAGTGTCGTCCGGCGCTGGCCTGGTTTGTGACCGTGGCAACCCCGTGATCAACCAATCCGACCACGTTGAAAGGGCACGACTGGCAAATACCGAGCAATAGTGACAGTTGTTCACGACTAAAGCTGGCCGGGATGCAGAAGATCACTTCATCAAAATCATCGGCTTGTTGATGTAAGTGCAGTAATTGATGGTAAGCAAAATCGGCGTAATGGCGAAATTTGGCGGTGGCATGTTGAATCGGTTCAAGGCTGAGTTGATTCCAAAACTGGTTAAAGCTGACCAGTGGCTGTAAACGCGCCTGTTGTTGTGCTTGTTCGCCAAATACCGGGCCATTGGTGGTGAGGGTGGCAAAACCTGAGCTATACCAAGTTTTACCCGCGACTGTGAGGCTGAGGTTACAGTCGTTTAAGGTGATAATGGCTGGTGGTGCTTTTATCTGGCTCATGGCTGATGTCTGGCTTATGGCTAATATCTGGCTCATGGCTAGTCCTTGCTAGATTCGACTTTTAAGTGTGATAGCAGGTTGGTATCACAGTAGTCTTGGGTATTTTGCACTAAACGTTCCTGCAACAGCTGAAGCTGATGAGAAAAGAACATGACGAAAATGCTGATCACCAGCGCGATAAAGGTCGAGTTAAACGCGACCCCAAGGCTGATGGTGACCCCCGCAATGTCGCCTTCGATAGCTTTATGTGCTTGTCCGAGCGCTTCACCAATACCCCGTACTGTACCGATGAAACCAATGGAAGGGATGGCCCAAGCGATATAACGGATCATCGCCAGTTCACTGTCGAGCCGGTCGGATTCGGCGTCACAAAGGTCTTTTATCGCGGTGGCGACTGCGGCCACATTGGCGGTGGCACTGAACCGTTGTAACGCCATCAGCAAGGTTCGAGGGGCCATTAAGCGACGTTCTGGGTCTGGCAAGTCTTGCAATGAGCGGCTGTAATCTCTGGTGTCTTGGGGCAATATACTGCTGCCGCCAGAGACCTGCAACAGTTGACGACTGAGCATACTGCGCTCTTGTACGGCGGTACGGGCTTTAAAGGCCATGATCATTAAGGCCCAAAACATCAGCACAAAACAGGTCTCTTGCTCAAAGTCTCTGAGCACCACATAAATCGAGCGCTGGGCGACAAAGCTTTCACCGGAGGACTGCTTTTCGAGTTGCTGGCTGATAATGGCATCGGCGTTCGGGCGTATGATGGTGACATATACTGCATGAACGACGATCACCGATAACATCAGTGCAAAGAGTTGATAAACAAATTCGGATCCTGAGTGACGTTTCATAATGAGTCCTATTATCTAGTTATCGTCCAGAAACTCACATCCCTGTGAGGTTTCTGGAGCAAGCTACATTCAAGCAAGTGGAATTTCGCTTACTTTTCAACAAGTTGAAATGGCGGCACATCCGTGTACCGCATAGCCAGTGCCATGAAGCTGCGTTTCAAGTGATGCGACATTTCGACAGGCACTATCTATGTGACTTAAATATCTATTGGAAATGACACGGCCAAATCTTCCGATATGGATTCTGTGGGGATAAAGTCACCCGCTTTGCGTTGTTTTACCGTTTTTTGTACTGCTTTTTCGCTGTCGTCTTTTTCAATGGTGCTAGCTGCGGTGACGTCTGCTTTTACGATAGCCTTGTCTTCAGCTGGCTTTGCTTCAGTCTGCGTTTCGCTAACTGTTTCAGCTTCTGACTCAGCAGCGTATAACGGCATTGAGCCAAATAAGACGCAGAATAATATAATTTCTTTCATTGTTAACTCCGTAACTTGCTATGAAATGGCGTAGGGTGGTCACGTTTTTTGTGCCCACGCGTAACCTTGCAGCCATTGCCAAACCTTTTTTGTGCCCATGCGTAACCTTGCAGCCATTGCCAAACCTTTTTTGTGTCCACGCGTAACCTTTGCAGCCATCGACAAACCCTTAATCAACAAACCGAGCGATGCGAAAACCCACATCATTACGGGGGTCAACGCCGTAATCCCTGAATGATAATCGTAATTGGGTCATGGTACCGTGTGCCCAACTGGCCCCTCTGATCACGTGATAATCGCCTGTTTCACCGCCAAGCGGGTCTTTCTCAATTTTTGACGATAAGCCGGTTTTGACTTCGTAAAAATCAGTCATCCATTCGGCGACATTACCTGAGAGGTCATATAATCCCCGGTCGTTGGCTGCAAAACTGCCCACTGGGGCGGTTACTGCGTATTTGTCGTTATAACTGGCTTGAATAAAACCGAGAATGGCGGCACCTGAACGATCGGCAAAATTACCTGAACCGGGGGTGGGTGGTAGTTGTTTACCCCAAGAATACTTCATCATCTGGCCATTGTTGTTAAGGCGAGTGCTCCAAGCCCATTCCGCTTCGGTGGGTAAACGATAACCGGTCGATTGCTGATTGAATCCGCTGATCAGCCCTTCTTCAACTTGGTAAAACAGAGGGAGTTTTTCTTTTTCTGATAACCAGTTGCAATACAGTGCTGCTTGTTGCCAACTGATATTGACCACCGGATGGTTATCATTGTTGAGGCTGTTGCCTTTGACATGGCCAGAGGAGTGTAATTTTACATAGTGACGAAACTCAGCATTACTGATTTCTTTAACACCAAGGTAAAAGGGCCGATTAAGTGCGACGCGACGAGTGGCTTCGTTGGCTCGACGGCCTTGCTCTCGACGTGATGCACCCATGGTAAAAACCCCATCGGGTTTAAATAGTTTTAGGGTGGTGCCCACTGCAGTGGCGATTTGTGGTTTGATTTTCTCCCACTTGTCTTCTTCCAAGGTTTTGAGCTTAACGTTCACCAGTTGTTTTAAGCCAGTGCGAGGCATGATGGTGGTTTGAAAATCAATGTAACCGTCTTTTTTCACCACTACTTTATGGCGTTTATTGGTTAAGGTGACGGTTTGATTGGCCCGGCCCATGAGCCTGTCATCAATATACAATAAGGCATCTTGGTAATTGCTGCTGATGGTGACTTCGCCCAAGGTCGGGGTGAGTTTGACATTGATGTGACGAGTCTCTCCTGAGGGCACTGAAATGGTTTGTTGTGATTGCTCGTAACCATCTTTAAACAGGGTTAACTGGTGGTCTTGGTTGGCGGCCAATACCAATTCAAGCGGGGTTTTGCCCTGATAGTTGCCATTGAGGGTGACACTCACCGCTGAGGGAGAAGCCTTGAGTTGTAAGCGACCATCGAGTTTTTCGAGGTAAACTAGCGGCATATCAACGTTGATACCCGCCGCGACGGTGATGGTTTTTTGCCATGATTTATAACCTGGCAAAGATAAACTGAGCTGGTGGCTGCCTTGTAATAAGGTGCCAACAAAAGGCGTTGTGCCGACGGCCAAACCATTACTGTTCAGGGTTGAACCGACAGGATCGGAGTTGAGGGTGACGTCTGCCCAAGCGGGTTTAAGGGTCACGGCCAGCGTTTGATGCTCATCTTTGCCGTTGATGGTAATGGCTTGGGTATGTTCGAAATAACGTGGGGCAAGGATTTTGATTTTATGGGCCCCGGCGGCAATGGATTTAAGCGCGGTTTCGCTGCTGCCAATTTCAATATCGTCAATCCATATGGTGGCTGAGACGGCTGGGCTGGTGGCGACGGTTAAATGGCCGGGCAATTTTTTAAATTCAAATTGTTGGGTTTGATTTTGTGGTTCGCCAACGCTGATGGTTTGCTCCAGTGGATAATAACCGGGCAGTTGGGCATTTAGCTGATAATCACCTTCGCGCATCAAAAAGTGATCGGCAATTTTAAACTTAACACCACCAGTGATCGTGATGTTATTGGTTTGTGGGGTGGTTTGCACGACCACCGATTTGGCGGTAAATAAAAACCATACAACGATGGCACCGAGCATCAATAGTGTGGCTACCACCACACTGGCGGGTTTGATGACGCGACGTTGACGAACTTGTTCGCCATCGGCTGGAGTAAAAGCGGTGGCTTCAATCATCTGGGCAGGCGCTATTACCTCGGCTTGCGCTTTGGCAATAGGCTCGCCTTGCTCTGGTGGTGTATTTGAATGACTCATAAGCGTATTTCCCTCCACACTGTGCAACACATCATCACAATGGTGATCATGCTATTGTCTGCGTGGGTAACTAGTTTCTATAACTGAATTTTTTCTTCGCACTGTACCACGATTGTCGTTAAATCACTGTTGGGCAATAAGGTGAACTCACGGCGAATATCTCTGTAGCCGTTACGGGTTCCTACCACGGTGTAATTGCCCGGTCTCAAATCGATATTCTTGGCGCTAAAACTGCCCAATTCACCGACTTTGTACAGCGTGACTTTGGTTTGATTATCCGATTGTAACTGCACGGCAACGGGGATTCGAATGCCGGTCAGTAACTTGGCCAGTTGGGAAAGCTGGTCGGTTAATCTTGGTCCTGGGTTTTTAATGCCCTTGCCGTCTTGGTAAAATCGCTTACCTTGACGATAGACTGATGGGGTGGCGAGTCGCTCGGGTTGGGTAATGGTGTCTTGCAGCTGGGTATCGAGTTTTGCTCTGGCGGCGGTGCGGATTTCGCCGACCCGGGCTTTGATCACACTTTTGTCTAAACCCATCACTTTTTGATAGTAATCATTGGCTGGCTGCCATTGTTCTTTTTGCTCAAACTGCTCAGCTTGTTGAAAATGACGGCTAATTTGCGCTTGAGTATGATTATTCTTCGCTTGTACCAAGGCTTCTTTGGCATCAGCGGCGTTGGGTTTGATTTTAGTCGCCCGAGTGAAGGCCGAGATGGCGGCGATAAAATCTTGTTTGTTGAGGGCTTTAAAACCCGCTGACATTGATTGGCCAAAATTATCATCGGTGATGGCTTGTTTGACGATGGTCAGTTGTTCTTTACCACTTTTTGAATCTGGATCGAGCTCTAACGCCTGTAAAAACTGCTTTTTGGCTTGACGCAGTTCTTTGCGTTTCATTAACTGCTTGCCATTGTCGATATGGCCAATCACGGTTTCTTGTGCTTTGGCTCTGGCCAGTCCTTTTTGTGCTTGCGGGCTGTCGGGTTTGAGGTATGACGCTAATTGGTAGCTGGTGATGGCCTGTTGTGGCTGATTGCCTTCAATGGCCTGTTCGCCGATGTTTATCTGTTGTTGGTATTCTTGGTCAACCCGGGCTATCAGGGTTTCGAACTGCTTTAATGACGCGCGATAGCTGTTTTGTGCCTCGCTGAATTTACGCTCGCGATATTGCACATCACCACCAGCGGCTTGGTCCATTGCTTGGGAGAATGCATCTTGCGCCCATAACTCGACTTTTTTGCTTTCAAGTTTGGTTTGAATCGACAGAATTTGTGATAACACTTCTTGTGCTTCACGGCGTTGTTTGGCCAGCTGAGCATCGCTCCACGGAGAATCCGGTGGGGCTATTATTTTAGCCGCTTCGCCAGCCGATTCGGCGCTGGTGGATGCGGGGGCCATTTGCACCGTTACTCTGCCTGGTAGCAAAAAGAATACCCCGAGCAATATCATGCTCAGCAGGGTAAACAGCACCAGCTGTAACCGCTGAAAACCTCGGCAAGCCCCCAAAGGTGTGAATTTAATCTTTGTCATTGAATATTCCATCTCTATAGCGCACTCATCTTTCGTTCCATAACTGCGTTATTTTCGTACTCAAACAGTTGCATATAACTTATATGCGCCTATTTTCCGTGAGAAAATGCCTTGTTCTGAAACGAAATCTAAGCACGCTGAACATGTAGTAACACTTAACATATAGACTATAAATAATGATTTAGAAAACCATTTGCGTTAAAAATCGGCCGTTAAGTTATTGATTTACTTGGGTACCCGTATCAATTTGATAAATTTGATGCAATAGCTCACGCCATTGTTGATACTGGTTGTCTACGGTGCCAGACAAGGTCACGGTACGGTCTTCGAGTTCAATAATTTGTGGTTCTATGCTGGCTTCGAGTGAATCGCCAAGCTCTTGCAGTGCTTCAATATGAATCTTTGATTCACTGCTTTTATCAATGCCACTTTTTATCACATAACCACCGCCAGCCATGGCGACATTACCTGCGGTACGGGCGACTGCACTGCCCCCATTGGATGCAGCAAAGATGCCTGCGAGTAAGGCAGCGGTGCCCGCCGCGACTCGGCCAGCAGAGCTGTTTTGCAATGATTTAAGCGCCAATACTTCGTTATAACTTTCTTGACGCCATTTAAAGTAGGGTTTGCGCATTTCTTTGGCAAAGGTGCCGTAATACTCTTGCAGAGTATCAATAAACAGGTAATCACGTTCGCGGATTTGACGCACCCGGGTGATCATCGGATCATTGTCGGCGGGTAAGCGGTTCACCACGTATCGGCCTTGAGGATTTTTGCTTAGGTGGTCGGCAAAGGTTTGTGGAGCAAACGATTGGGCAAAACGTAATTCGGAGATGGTGCGTAATGAGGCGATAGTTTGGTCATCGATAGTGCGGCGATATTTGAACAAGTCGTTGGCAATTTCGTTGTAGATGTTTTGAAAGGCATCTTGGGAAGCACTTCTTTTTTTGCCATAGGCGTAACGACTGGCTATGCCCTCGTAACGTTTGGTGTACCATCGTCGTCCTGAAATATCGTTGACGGTCATATCCATAATCAGAATTTCGCCGTCTGAATGAATAATGGTGCCCCGTAACATGACTTCGGCAACACTCTGATCATTGGGTACCACTCTAACAGCACCCCAAGCGGCACTGCTTTGCAGGGTGTTCATTAGTAAATGAGGAAAGTAACGGGCTTCGGCATTGCGAATTTCGGCAAATACAATATGATCTTCGTCGTCATCTTGTAGCGCCGCTTCCATACCTGGATCGAACAGGGTAATGCCGACGTCGAGCAACAAATGCTCTTCGATTTCATTGGTTTCTTGCATCACGGCGACCACTTCGGTGGTTTTGACCACTTTGGCGCTGCAACCATTTAGCAGGCTGACCAGCAGCAATAAGCTTAATGTCATCAATAGTGAGGTGACCAGTGATGCTGGGTGGCGTTGTATCGTTGGAACGGGATGATTAAACATAAGTATTGCTCCTATTTGGCTTGATTTTTATATTTTCGGTATTCCTGCCACAATTTTTCTCTGAGTTTATCATCCGTTTCATACAGCGCGGCTTCGCGTATCTGACGTGCAACCACGTCGTCGTCTTGCCCGCTGGGAATATCCTTTGGTGGTGGGATCATCTGGCCTTTTTGTTCATAAGCGCCCTTACGTGCGACAGTGGGCACACCACCGCCACCACCTTCACGGCCGCTGGCATTTTGCATTTGGCCACTTTGCTGGCCTTGACCACCACCGCCATCGCCTTCTTCACCGGCTTCATCGTAGAGTGCCACCTGATCGGCTGCGGCGACGTCATCTTCGCTGCCTTCTTGGTTGGCGCGGTTTTGAATGTACTCACGTTCTGAGAGGATCATGCCGTCATAATCGCCCATCGATTGTTCAAGGCGGGCATCAATCATCGCGATTTGTTCTGGGTCGGTGCCTGCACTGCCTGACATCTCGCCTAAATCTGGCAATTCATCACCTTGTGCTGGCTGCCCACCACCTTGCTGGCTTTGTGCGCTTTGTGAATCAGATGCCTGGTCGCTAGATGAGCTGGATGAGGCTGAGGATTCGCTGGGGCTACTTTGACTGCTAGAACTTGCGCTGGCGGTTGCCTCGCTGGTGCTACTGCTGCTGGAACTGCTGGGATCTTCTTCTGAGAAATCAATATCGTCGCTTTGGCTGGTGGATGGTAAAGAGGGTGCTTCGTCAGAGTCGGCGACCACTTCATCGCCACTGCTACTTTGCGAGGATTGTTCTTCACCGTCGTTGCTTTGACTGCCTGCGCTATCGCTACTGGTATCCCCAGAGTTGGCCGCGGTGCTTTGTTGCTGACCCTGTTCTTGCCCTTGTTGCGTGCTCGGTGTGCCTTGTGAAGAGGCGGTGGCCGGTGAACTTGAAGGCGATGAGGGCTGCGATGGCGAAGATTGCGACGGCATTTGATTGGATGGCGTCGACGGGCTTGAAGATTGCGATGATGACCGTGAAGGTGACGATGACGGCTGTGATGGTGCCGACGGTGTTGCTGGCGAAGGCGTTGACGAAGACGAAGATGCTGGTGTTGATGGCGGTGGTGGCTGACTGCTATTTTTTTGGGTGTTTTGACAGCCGAAAATGATTGGGGTGCAGCACATCGCTATCACCAGTAAGGTTCGCTTGAATGAGGTATGACATTTTATAAGCATGATCTTAATCTCTGAGTACAGATCAACGCATGGTGAATCATTGATTCATCATCAGTTAACCGACACAAGCTCACTGTTTTACAGCTCGCTTTAATTTCTTACTATATGTTTGACACTATTTTGTATTAACAGTCGTTTACTGCAATCGCTGTTGTGTGTTCGTTATATAGTAAGGCCCTTTAGATATACGATTTTTTTGCGGAATTTGCTTCCGTCTATGTTTTATTGTGCGGGATAATTCTCCGCTTACTGTGGTGACAAAATGCGTAATGTCACGTTTTCTGCAAACACCGGCTGGCCTTCAATAAAACGAGGTCTGAATCGGGCGACGCGCAGTGATTTTTTCACTTGTGAGCGCACCGAGATATTGTCGGTGGGTTGTGATTCGAGTATTTCGATATTGGTGGTTTTACCGTGTGCCGTAACATCAAAAGAGGCTAACACGTAATCTTTTTGTTTGTCATAGGCGCGGCCATCATTTTCGCTATAAGTGTTGTTTTCGAGCAAGTCGAGACGGGGCAGCGCTACCGGATGGCCGAATATTTTGCCTCTTTCATGAATGCTGGTTTCTTCGCCGTCTAGGGCATTAAAGGCTTCTTGATATAAGCTGATGGCAGAATTACGTTTGTTAAACATCAACATCCAATCGGCCAGCTTAACTTTTGCTTTGGCCACTGCCCATGGGGTGGCATTTTCATCATTTTGATGAATTTCAATCACCCGCGAAATGGATTCTTTACCACGACGAAAACTATTGCTGATAAATTGGTTAATCATCTGGCCTGAACGGCGCATATCAAGATCGCTAACGGGTGTGGAAGTGCGCTTTTTGATTGGCATATTCTGAAAGGTGGCAAAAAAGTAGTTTGCCAAGGTTAAGCCATTAAGTTCGTTGATTAAGCGCTGGTCATTTTCGCCATATTGATGGGCCAATAGGGCAATAGAACGTTCAAACATTTTATGGGCCTCGACCAAATGACCAATAATGGTGGATTGATCGTCACCAATGCGCATGGCATAGGCTTGTAGGTGCCAACGGCTTAACTGGTGAAGGGTTGGCAGCATACGGATATCGTTGCCGCCATAGTTTTGTTGACCGAGCCAGTAGAGGTATTTATAGCGGTCACTGACCTCTTCCCATTGTGCCATGGCCATATGGCTATTGATTAAACGTTCAATAATTTGCACTTGACCGGTGGAATATAACCCTTCATTTATGCGGTTTAGGTGCATCGCCCGTTTGTAGATTTTGATCGCTTTTTGGTGTTTTCCTAAAAATTGTTGTGCTAAACCAAGACTCATCAGTTGCTGTTCTATATCACCGTTGTAGGAGCCACCAATAGATTCGAGATTGGTGATGGCTTCTTCATAACTGAGGATTGAACGGTTGGCTTTGTCTTTAAGTGCCTTGGCTGATTCTTGCTCAGTTTGCGAGGCACCTTTATTGGCGAAGTTTAGGCTTTTTAAAGGAGCACTTAATGGGGTGGCGAGGTGTTCGAGCTGCCGATGTTGCATGCTTTTGGCTATTAGTTGAGGTACTGGTTGAGGTGTCGATGTGTTTGAGTGGTTCGCGCTAATGCTTAGCGCCTTACTGTCAGGCGAGGAGGCGCTTGCTGCATTGGCATTAAAACCAACCTGTAGCAGTATCGTCATTATTACGAGGCAAAACCATCGTTTTTGCATAAATAAACCCTTTTCAACTCAACGCTTGCTTAATTTTTACTCAACAACATTTGAATCCCGGTATGTGACGACATGGCTATTAGCGATGGTTGGTGCAATGTTCGCCTAAGCCTAAATTAGCCCAAATAAGCCAGATGCTGTATTAGAGTGTCGTTATCGGTTCTTTTGCAGGGCGTTTTAATCCGCCAATCAGCACTTAGTTGTGCTTGGTTTTTCCTTATGGGGTCTTAGTCTGCGTAAATGTTGTATGCAAAAAATAGTATGTATCATCATCACTGTATTACCTTTAACCGCTTAAATATCTGTAGGTTAGTGATGTATCCCTGATTTTCAGTATAGCTAAGATCAGCATATTTGCTGCATCGATTGAAAGCTTTTTACTGACAAGGTTCTTGTGATTGGCGATGACGTGTTCATGTTACGTTCAGCGCGCTCAGGGTAATAGTTAAGACCCCGGGTGATAGGCAAAGTTCAATTTAACTTAGTTTTTTATTGATTTTGTTTCAAATCTATGAAATACCGTATTTAATCGAAAATGAGAATGATTTCGATTTCGTCATCATTATTATGGTCAATGGCGAGGTTGTCGTGGTTTTGTCGGTTTGTTGCCATGAAAGATTCACAGCGTTAGAATGGCGAGATGAAATATGATTATATCGTTATAGGTGGCGGCATCGTCGGTGCATCTACCGCCTGGCAGTTGCAGCAGCGTTGCCCAGATAAAAAAATAGTGTTGCTTGAGAAAGAAGCGACTCCCGCGCGTCATCAAACCGGGCATAACAGTGGCGTGATCCACGCTGGGGTTTATTATGAGCCGGGCAGCCTTAAGGCCAAGTTTTGCCGTCAGGGCGCACAAGCCACCATGGCATTTTGCCGCGACAATGATATCGCTTTTGAACAATGCGGTAAGCTGATTGTGGCGACGACTGACGCCGAGTATCAGGGCTTGTTGGCCTTGCATCAACGTTGTGGGCAAAATGATATTGAGGCTGAGTTATTGACGCAGCAGCAACTCAACGCGCTGGAACCGAATATTTGTGGCATCGGGGCGATAAAAGTGAGCCAGACTGGTATCGTCAATTATCGTCAAGTGTGTCAGGTGATGGTCGACAAATTTATCGCCCTTGGTGGTGAGGTACGTTATAACAGCCAGGTAAAGGCGATTGATGAAAGCTCAAATCAAGTGGTCGTGACCGTCAATCAGCTAAGCGGCAAAAAGGGTGACAAAGGTGGCAAAAGTCAGCTTGAAGGGGCGTTTGTGATTGCCTGTGGTGGTTTAATGGCCGATCGCCTGACCGCAATGATGGGCATTATAACCGATTTTCAGATTGTGCCGTATCGTGGTGAATATTATCAGTTGCCTGAGCGTCACAACAATATAGTCAATCATTTGATTTATCCGGTGCCAGACCCACAATTGCCTTTTTTAGGCGTACACCTGACGCGGATGATTGACGGTTCGGTGACGGTAGGGCCCAATGCGGTGCAGGGTTTTAAGCGTGAAGGTTACGGTAGGTTTAATGTCAGTCTGCGTGATAGCGTGCAGATGCTGACTTTTAAAGGTTTTTGGCAAGTCGCTAAAAAACACTGGAAAAGTGGTTTGATTGAAACTAAAAACGCTTGGTGGAAACCGGGTTATCTCAAGTTGGTGCAAAAGTATTGCCCACAATTGAAAGTCAGTGATTTACAGCCTTATCCGGCTGGTATTCGTGCTCAGGCGGTGCTGAGTGATGGTACTTTGGTCCATGATTTTTTGTTTGCCCACAGCAGCCGCAGTTTGCATGTGTGTAATGCCCCCTCGCCAGCGGCGACCGCTGCGATTCCTATCGGTGGTTATATTTGTGACAAGGTGTTAAGGGCTTGCTAACACTTCATATTTACCACTGGAATGATTGAAAAATTATCAAATCAGGTAGGTAGAACAGTTTTTGGTTATTCTAAATGAACAAGGAACAACATAGGTTGAAGGTTTTTTCAGTCATCCCCCAAAGGGCTGTGGCCATTTTGCCCTCCAGCGGCGTTATCATTCGCTCGGATAGAATAACTATGCGTCTCTCATGATGCCTTGCTGGAGAACAAAATGACTCACATCAGTACCAAATATGAAATGTCAGCAAGCCCTTGTTGTCCAATGAAACTGGCCAATACCCCGGTAGAATTGATCACGGTTAATGGTCAGCATTTTTATCTTAAACGCGACGATTTACTGCACCCGGATTTTTCTGGTAATAAGGCCCGCAAGTTTTATTCATTGTTACAACAAGATCTCACTGGTATTGATAAGATCATCAGTTATGGCTCGCCCCAGGCCAATTCACTGCATTCGCTGGCGGTATTGGCGCAATTAAGGCAGCTATCGCTAGATTATTATGTCGACCATATTGCCGCGTTTATGCAGCAAAACCCGGCAGGCAATTATCGTGCGGCGTTGGCCAATGGTGCCAATATCCTTGTTGCTAAGAGAAGGGTTGAACAGTCGCCGTCGATGGATGACTTTATTCGCCAGCAGGTGTTGCCCATAGAGCCTCGCAGCTTGTATATCCCTGAGGGTGGACATTATCAGGCTGCTGAGGTTGGCATCAAATTGTTGGCGGATGAGATTATTCAATGGGCGCAAGGGCAGGGCATTGTTCAGTTGAAAGTGGTTTTACCCTCGGGCACTGGCACCACGGCGTTGTTTTTGCAAAAGCACTTTCACCATATGGCGACACAAAGTGAAACGCAGGTTGAAGTGTTAACCTGCGCCTGTGTCGGTGGTGATGATTATTTACGCGGCCAGTTTAGTGCGCTGGTGGCGGATACGGCACTGCATCCGCGTATTCTTAAGAGCGCGAAAAAATACCATTTTGGCAAATTGTATGGTGAGTTTTATCACATTTGGCAGCAACTGAAACAGCAAACCAGAGTTGAGTTTGAGTTATTATACGACCCGCTCGGCTGGCTCATGTTATTGGATTATATTGCCGATGGTGATGAGTTAGTACGACAAGTGCCCGTGATGTATATTCATCAGGGCGGCTTGTTGGGCAATGAGACGATGTTGCCGCGATATTTGCGTAAGTTTGGTTGAGTGTCCCGTGTTAACCGTTCGGATGGTGTGGGTTAATGTATTTGTGGCTTATTTGTGGCTTATTTGTCTAAGTGAGCCACAGTTTTTCCCTACGCCAATTATATTTCATTATTCAAATTTGCAAAATATTGCACCTTTGCTTTGACGCTTAGGATCCATAATTAAATAACATCCGAAAGTGAACCGCTATCTAGGAGACCTCAATGTTCAGGGCCTGCCTTTGGCTGGTCCGTCACGCGTGGGCACAAAAAGCGTGACCACCCTACGCCATTCCGTAGCAAGTTTCGGGTTCTATTTAATTACCATCCCTTATCTGATTTGGCTGTGATCTCAAGTCTCATTTACTGCAAACGATTTATATACCGCTACTCAATCGTAATACTAAAGACACCATGCTCGTCTTTTTTAATCGCTTGTACTTCAATCACCGCATCCATATTCATCGGCCCAAAGATATGCGGATATAATCCGCCTGTCGCTGGCTGCCATTTGACGGGGGGGGTTATTCGTTGTTGTTCGACCACTAATACCAGCACATTGGCGACATTGGTGTAATGTTTGTTGGCAACCCGGCTGAGTTGGTCGGCAGGGCTGGCGTGAATAAAACCTTCGTTTTGCAGCGAATCTCGTACTAATTCACCCGCTGCCAGCGCTTGGTCATATTCTTGCTGGCCAGCCAGCAGGTAAATATATTGGGCTTGGTGGTGATCAATGGCTTGGTTATTCATTAAAAGTCCTTGGTTGGGCGTTTTTTTGGCTGAGCACCATTAAAAGTGTGCACTGCCAATAGCTTACAGATTCATATTCGGTTACAGTTTAGCACAATGTCACACAACCAGATTGGTTAGACTATGCACGGCTAAAATTCAGCTAAGATTAGTAGTCTAACCCCCACTCAAAGGAAGTCACTCGTGGCCACTAGAAAACAAAAAGTTTATCCCCTCGTTGCCCTGACTATAGGCGTTACCGTGGCCTTCGGCCTTGCTTCTATGAAAAAACCGCCTGAAGAAAAAGAAGTCGAGATACCAGTACCAGTGGTGTCGGTTCAAACCGTTGATATTGCGCCAATGGCATTGGTGGTGAAGTCACAAGGGGTAGTGGCGGCCAAATATGAAACTCGTATGGTGGCGCAGGTCAGTGGTGAGATTGTTGAGCTGGCTGATGAGTTTGTCCGTGGTGGGATGATTAAAAAAGGCCAATTGCTGGCACGCATTGATCCCAATGATTATGAAGCGGCGATGATTGAAGCCCATGCCAGTTATGCCTCAGCGATTGCTTCTTTAGAGCTAGAGCAAGCACAAGGCCATGTCGCCGCCGAGGAATGGAAAACCATTTCTTCTGCCGCGCCTTCCGATTTGGGCTTACGTCATCCTCAACTGCGACAAGAACAAGCTCGGGTTAAAGGCGCAGAAGCCGCAGTGAAAAGAGCCAAACGTAACCTTGAACGCACCGCCATTACCGCCCCTTATGATGCATTAATTGAATCTCGCACCATTGGTTTGGGATCTTTTGTTGGCACCGGCACTGAGATAGGCAAGTTAATGAGCTTGTCGCTGGCCAAAGTCAGATTACCCGTCGCTGCTAATGAGTTACAGTATCTGGCCAACAATGGTCTTGGGGCTAAGGTGACATTGGTCGCCAGTAGCGGTGGTGAAATGCAAACGTACAATGCCACAATCGCCCGCAGTGAAGGGGTTGTCGACAGTAAAAGCCGAATGAGTTATTTGGTCGCTGAAATCAGCAACCCCTATTTTCAAAACCAGCAAGCGTCACAAGCGCAGCAACCTGAATTACGTTTTGGTACTTATGTGACTGCCAGTATCCAAGGTATTGCGCTGAACCAAGCCACCCTGATACCACGTCATTTGGTGGTCTCTGGTATGGTTGCGGTACTGGACGCGCAAAATAAGCTGGCGTTTAAAAACGTCACGGTGACGCGTGAGCAAGACCGAGATGCGGTGGTCACTGGTGGATTAAACAATGGCGATCAGGTGATCACCTCGGCCTTAGATTATCCGGTCGCTGGTATGGCATTAAAATTACAATCCGCCGTGGTGGATGAAAATATTGATATCTCAAGCCAAATTGCAAAGGAAGAGGGTTAGGGCATGACTGATACCAATAAAGGGCTAATCGCCTGGTTTGCACGTAATAGTGTGGCCGCCAATTTACTGATGATTGCCATCATCATTGGCGGTTTGCTCAGCTATTTTAAATTGCTCAACAAACAAATGTTTCCTCAGTTAGAGATCAACTGGATTGAAGTTAATGTCAGTTATCCTGGTGCTGCGCCACAGGAAGTGGAAGAAGGTTTTACCATTCGGGTTGAAGAAGCATTAAAGTCGCTGCAAGGTCTCGATCGCATTATTACCTATTCAAACCGCAACGCCTCCCAATCTTATCTACGAGTGGATGAATCTTATGATCCTCAAGAAATTCTCAATGAAGTGAAAGCGCAAATCGATTCGATTTCGAGCTTTCCTGAGGGCATGGAACGACCTCGAGTAGAGCGGATTAAGTTCAGGCAAGAAGTGCAGTATTTGAGTCTGTATGGTGATTTGACGCCTCGTCAGTTAAAGGAGTTGGGTAAGCAAATTCATGATGAGATTCAGATGTTACCAGGCATCAGTATTTCTGAGTTTTATGGCGGTCTTAATTATGAAATTGGCATTGAAATTAGCAAAGACAAGCTACGTGAGTATGGCCTCAGCTTTCGCGATGTTGCGGCGGCGGTGCAAGGTTTTTCGGCCAATCAGTCAGCAGGTCAGATTAAAACGGCCAAAGGTTACATTTCTTTAAGGGTTGAAAACCAAGCCTATAGCGGTATTGAGTTTGAAAACCTGCCATTACTGAGCCTCGCCGATGGTACCCAGGTTAAGTTGGGTGATGTGGCCACGGTGAAAGATGGTTTTGTTGATGGTATTCAATACTCGAAGTTCAACGGCAAAAATTCTACCACTTTCTTTATTGGTGCCTCCAAAGATCAAAGCATGACAGATGTGGCGGATGTGATTGACGCCTATATTGCCCAAAAAGCCAAAGCGCTGCCCGAAGGGGTTAAGTTAGAGAGCTGGGTCGATATGACCTACTATCTTAACGGTCGGCTGGATATGATGCTCGACAATATGAAATACGGTGGTGTGTTGGTATTTTTGATGCTGGCGTTATTCCTGCGCTTGCGACTGGCCTTTTGGGTGATGATGGGCTTGCCAATTGCTTTTCTAGGCACTTTGTTGGTCATGCCATTTGAAATGGTTGGTGTGACGATTAATGTAATGAGTTTGTTTGCCTTTATTCTGGTGCTGGGTATTGTGGTGGATGACGCCATTGTTATCGGAGAAAGTGCCCATGCCGAAATTGAAGAGAAAGGCCAGAGTTTAGAGAATGTTATTCGAGGTGTAAACCGGGTGGCGATGCCTGCGACCTTTGGGGTATTGACCACGGTGGCGGCGTTTGTGCCGATGGTGATTGATGATGGACCGGGTTCAGCGTTTTCTCATTCGATTGGTTTTGTGGTGATTTTTTGCTTGTTGTTCTCGCTGGTCGAATCAAAACTGATTTTGCCCGCCCATTTGGCCAAAATGAAATATCGTCCGCCTAACCCTAAAAATCCGTTGGATTGGCTGCGAGGGAAAATTGATGGCGGGTTGAAATATTTTATTGAACAAAAATATCAACCTGTGTTGAAAAAAATGATTCATTATCGTTATACCGTGATTTTGGGTTTCATTAGTGTGTTTTTAATCAGCGGTGGTATGTTTGCCGGTGGTATGGTGCGCTTTGTCGGTCAACCGAAAATACCTCATGATTTCCCTGCTATTACTATTGATATGACCGTCAACAGCTCTGAGAAAGCGACGATGGATGCCACTTTGCAGATTGAAAAGATGGTTTATGATATCGATAAACAAATCATTGCCCGCCATGGACAGACGATGATTTCTGATATGCAAATTGACTTGCGTTCACGTACCAGTGCACAGATTATGGTGAAGTTAGTTGATCCTGAGTTAAGAACAATCGATACCTTTGAGTTGTCGGAGATGTGGCGTGAAGCGATGCCGGTGATCCCCGGGGTTAAATCGTTGAGTATTCGTGATAATTTGATTGGCAATCAACGTGATGATGGTGATATCAGTTTCCGTTTGGCGGGTAAAGACATTGAGCAATTAGAAGCCGCCACGATGGAATTAAAAGCTAAGTTGCGAGCGATGAAAGGTGTCGGTGATATTAATGACAGTATGCAAACCAATGCTGATGAAGTACAGCTGGTATTAAAACCGTTGGCTTATAACCTTGGCCTCACCCTGTCTGATGTCGCAGCTCAGGTGAGTTTTGGTTTTTATGGTCTTGAAGCGCAACGTATTTTACGAAAAGGCGAAGAGATCAGAGTGATGGTGCGCTACCCAGAAGAGCAGCGTAATTCAATTTCTCTGGTGCAGCATGTGCTCATTAAAACCCCTACCGGGGTGGAAGTGCCGCTTTCGGAAGTGGCCACTATTAACATTGTTGAAGGGGTTACCAGTATTCGCCGTGAAGGTGGTCAGCGTACTTTGAATGTTTGGGCATCGGTGGATGATACTCAGGCTGAGCCGATGGAGATCACCAAAGAAATTCGCGATAATTATTTGCCTGAATTATTGAGAAAATATACTCGGGTCAGTTCTGAGGTTGCTGGTCAGATTAAGGAAGAAATGGACTCTCGGGTATCGCAACTGATCAACTTCCTTATTTCTTTGCTGGTGATTTACGCATTGCTAGCCATTCCATTACGTTCTTATTCTCAGCCATTGATCATTATGTCGGTGATCCCGTTTGGCATCATTGGTGCTGTTTTTGGCCATATGATTCTGGGCATGGATATGAGTGCGTTATCGTTGTTTGGCATTATCGCCGCTTCTGGGGTGGTGGTGAATGATTCACTGGTGATGGTTGATTATGTCAATAAGGCGCGTGAGCAGGGCATTGCTCTCAAAGATGCAGTGGTTCATGCCGGTTGTCGTCGTTTCAGAGCGATTTTCTTAACCTCGCTGACCACGTTTATTGGTCTTATTCCTATCATTATGGAAACCAGTATGCAGGCGAAAATGGTGATCCCCATGGCGGTGTCATTGGCCTTTGGGGTATTGTTTGCCACTGTGGTGACCTTGTGTTTGATTCCATGTTTGTATGTCGCTTTGGAAGACTTTAAAAACAAAGTCCTGCCTCGTCTTGGTCGGTTCTTGAAGCTGGCGACTGGACTTTCTTTGTTGTTTCCAGCGAAGGAAGGGGTTAAATAACTAGTTATCGTTAGGGGTCGGGAAGCAGGTATCTGCTTCCCCTGCTTTAGCGGTTAAGTATCAAGCGTAAAACCAACCTTTAGCGTGACCTGCCAGTGACCCACTGCACCATCTTCAATCTGGCCTCGGGTTTCAATCACTTCAAACCAACGCATGTTTCTGAGACTTTTACTGGCGTCTTTAATGCCGCTTTCAATGGCCTGCTGGATGCCGTCGGGTGAAGTGCCTGTGATTTCTATAATCTTATAAGTATGGTTGCTCATGGGGTTCTCCTTTAATTAGTTAATTAAAGGCTAGTACAGGAAGGGTTATTGTTCCATGGTTGGTGCGGGATTAATTCCAGTATGGCTCGAGGCCGTAACACGCTGATAAACCTGAATCGCCGCAATCGAAAACAAACAATAACCGAGAAAGTAATAAAACCCGGCTTCAAAATTCGATTTAAGATGGAGTAAACCACCACCATCAGTGGCATTCGCCGCCATATAAGTGATGATAAGGGCGACCACAAAAACATCGGCCATCGACCATTTGCTCAGTATCCCATTAAGTTTGATTAATCGTTGTTGCCAAGCTTGTTGTTGATATTGTTGTGCCAACAATAAGCTGACCAATATCATCAGCATTTTCAGCACGGGTATCACAATGCTAAATAGCATCACCAAAAAAGCCACCAGTCGATCGCCACTGTGATATAAATCACTGACGGTGCCGATGATGCTGCGGGTTTTGCGGTAGACTTCAATCTCACCCGTTATCTCACCCAAACCCATCATATTGGTCATGCCAGTGATCATTTGTTTGATGTTGGTTTTCATGGGGCTTGGTGGCGGGTTTGGTGCTGACGTTTTATCATCATCCCCGGTTAGAGCATCAACAATAATGTCGATACCCGTTTCTTTTAACTGACTTTTGTCCATGCTACCGCTGATGGTGAGCATGGGTTGGGTGATGCCGGGGATCAACAGTGCGATTGAAGCGACAACGATGAGCAAGGGCACCCATCGTTGTAACCAAGTGGGTCGCGATGACAACCCGCTATACCTCTTCTTCAGCCAGACCCATGCGTTCAAGACGGGCCTGTTCTTGTTCGAAGGCGGCTTTAATTTCTTCGAGCACTGAATCAACATCAGCGACTCTGTGTTCTTCGTAAAAATCTCCCGTTAGTTCGGTTTCTGGGGTGAGTTCACCGCTTTGATACAATGCCCACATTTCTTTGGCGTATTGTGTTTCTAATAATGATTCAGAAAATTGGCCGTAATAAGAAGTCATGTTATTGACGTCACGGGCAAACATCTTTTGCGCATTATTATTGGCTGATGCATCAACGGCTTGAGGCATGTCGATGATCACCGGTCCATAGTCGTCGACCAGCACATTGAACTCAGATAAATCACCATGGATAATACCAGCGCATAACATCCACTTGATATAAATCATCATCACTTCATGATCTTCTTCGGCTTGTTCGGCTGACATTTCAATATCATTTAAGCGACAGGCGACCTCGCCTTCATCATCGGTGATCAGCTCCATCAGCAATACACCATCGAAGCAGCCATAGGGTTGAGGTACTCGAACACCGGCTTCTGCACATAGATATAAGGCATCGACTTCGGCGTTTTGCCAGGCCTCTTCTTGCTGATTTCGGCCATATTTAGAGCCTTTTTCCATGGCTCGGGCACGTCGGCTATTACGACCTTTACGGCCTTCGCGATAAGTCACTGCTTTTTTAAAGCTGCGTTGATTGGCTTCTTTGTACACTTTGGCACAACGTATCAGTTCACCACTGCGAACTTTATAAACTGTCGCTTCTTTGCCGCTCATTAACTGACCGAGCACTTCATCAATTAAGCCATCGTTAAAAAGTGGCTGTAAACGTTTAGGTATTTTCATAACGATGTTTTGTCCTGCCCCTCAATATACTATTGGTCTTCGACCGAAAACGTTGGTTAAAATAAGCGCGTTATTATACAGGGATAAATTAGTTTTAGCCAACCTAGCCTATCAAGGCAAAAATTTGCACCGATTACGCAAAATAAACATGACAATATCGTCAATATCCCCGATAGTTTGTTGGCTTTGTACGCTTTAAGCTCTATCCTCAAATCACTAATTGGGCTATGCTAATTGGGTTATACTTAAAACTAAAGCCGTTATTTCTTTCTCAACTGGACGATAAGTAAAAAATACGATGCGACTGATAATACCCTTGTTGATGACCCTATTGATCACCCCATTTATTTCCAGCTATTCCCCAGGCGCACAAGCAAATAATGCAGATGCGGGATCAGTGGCGGTCGCCAAAAATACGGTGCTTCAGGACAGCAGAGGTTTTATTTGGTTTGCCACTGATGATGGTTTACATTTTTATGATGGCGTCAGAGTGAAGGTTTTTCATCATATTGCCGCAGACCCGAGTTCTTTGTCGAGCGATGTGGTTAGCGCGCTTTATGAAGATTCAGCGGGCAGATTGTGGGTTGGCACCAATGGTGGTGGTCTAAATCGTTTTGATCGCCAAACTCAGAGTTTCACCCGTTTTACTCACAGTGATGCCAATCTAGACAGTTTAAGCGACAATCACGTGGTTTCTATTTACCAGGATAAAAGGGCGTTATTGTGGGTGGTGACCAAAGACAGTCAACCTAATCGGTTTGATGAGCAAAATCAGGCTTTTAAGCATCATAAGCCGGTTAAATTGACCTATAAAGGTAGCCCCAAGCGTAAAGACAGTGTCGGCAACGGGTCAGGCCAGGCCTCATGGTGGCAAACTGGCTGGTTTTTATTGGTCTATAGTGTGTTGTTTGTTGGCGGTTTATTGTTATGCGTTAAGCTGCAACGAAAAAAAGTGTTGACCGAACGGGCGAAAAATCTTCACCTGCAACATGCCGATGAACGTAAAGACGTTCTACTGGCCAATACAGTACATGAATTACGTACGCCGATTAGTGGCATGGTCGGTTTAGCTGAAGCGCTGATCGACGGCGCTGGTGGGCCTTTGCCAGAGCAGGCTAACCACCAGTTATCAATGATGGTGTCAAGTGGCCAGCGACTGTCTCATCTACTTAACGATATTCTTGATTGCGCCATGCTTAAAAACAAAACCTTGACCATGGACAGCCAACCGCAGGATTTGCACGCGATTGTTGAAGTGGTGTTGGCGCTGTCAAGACCGCTGCTGGGTCGAGGCGTTAGTTCAGCGCAATCGGTTGAATTGGTGAATGGGGTGCCCGAAGGGTTGCCCTCAGTACTGGCAGATCCCAACCGACTTCAGCAAATTTTGCATAATTTGGTCGATAATGGCATCAAGTTTTCTGATGGCGGCAAAGTGGTGGTATCGGCAGAGATTAAAGGCAAGCAACTGTGTATTAGCGTCGAGGATACAGGCCGTGGTATCAGTACAGAGCAGTTAAGCACTTTATTTGATGATACTACTAGAGGCAATGTTGATGGTGCTGGCCTAGGGTTGGTGGTCAGCAAACAACTGGCCGAGTTGCACGGTGGTGAACTAACCGTTGAATCTCATCTGGGTGAAGGCTCCACTTTTTGTTTTACCCTGCCGATGACCAGAGAAAAAGTACAGAACATCATACAGCCAGTGGCCCGTCTGTATATTGGTGAGTCTGATGTCGTGCCTGACTATAGCGCATTGACAACCCACCAAACTAAGGCGAAGGGACGAACCAAAACACAGCAATTTAGTATTTTGCTGGTGGATGATCAACCCGTGGGTATTGAAGTATTGCGCAATCATCTGGCGGTGCCTAATTATCAACTGGTTGAAGCCAGTAGCCCCGAACAGGCGTTGAAATTGATTAGCGAGTCTGCGGCCAAAGGAAAACCTTTTGATCTGATTTTGCTCGATATTATGATGACAGAACAATCTGGGTTTGAGCTGTGTCAGCAGATTCGTCAGGACCACCCGGTCAATGATTTACCAGTGATATTTTTATCGGCGAAAAACCAACTCAGCGATTTGATGCAAAGCTTTGCTGCTGGTGGCAATGATTATCTCGCCAAACCGGTCAACAAAGATGAATTACTCTCTAGGGTTGATGCCCATCTGCGGTTACGATTGATTCACCGTACTCAAAGCGCTGAAGTAGAAAGGTGTTCTGTCACCTTACAAAGAAATAACCTTGAGGTTGAGCGCAAAAACCAAGAAGTGATCAATACCCAACAACAATTGGTGCAATCAGAAAAAATGGCCGCGTTGGGTACGCTTACCGCCGGGGTCGCCCACGAAATCAATAATCCCACCAACTTTGTTCATGTCAGCGCACAAAACCTCGATGCAGGTTTGGTGTCGTTTCAACAATTCTTATTTAAACTGGCAGGCGACGATGCCGATGATGAGATTCTTGAACGTTTCCGTCAGCAATTTAAACCCTTACATGCCCATCTGGCGACGATTAAAAATGGCACCGACCGGATTAAGATTATCGTCAGAGATTTACGGGCGTTTACTCAATTGGATTGTGCTGATCAGAAAACCGTGCGGATCACCGATTTGCTGCAATCAACGGTGAATTTGGTCAAAACCAAATACCTTGAAGTGGCTGAATTTGTTATCGACTTTGAAGCCACCCCAGATTTGTATTGCCACCCGGCTCAGCTTAATCAAGTATTTATGAACCTGATCATCAATTCTTGTGATGCCATCAGCGAAAAAAATCAGCATCAGGAACCAAAAACCCAAGGTAAAATCATCGTCGGCTGTAAGCTGGTCGACGGTTTTGTCGAAATTTCAATTAACGATAATGGTTGGGGCATGACTCAAGAAACCAAAAACAAATTATTTGAACCCTTCTATACCACCAAAAACCTCGGTGAAGGCACCGGTCTAGGTTTGTCGATTTCGTTTGGTATTGTCGAGAAACATCGCGGTGAGTGGGTGATTGAATCTGAGTTAGGGGTTGGTACTACTTTCAGGTTACGGTTGCCGACCTAGCCTGATGCGTTATTTTATTCTACTCGCGACCCTATTGTGCTTTTTACTGTGCACTTCATCAGCCCTAGCTGATGGACCTGCTGCGCGTTTTGATCGGCTGTCGATTAACCATGGCCTGTCGCAAAACACGGTTTATAGCATTGTCCAAGATCGTAAAGGTTTTATGTGGTTTGCGACCATGGATGGCCTTAATCGCTTTGATGGTTACGAATTCAAAATTTACCGCCACGATCCGGCGGACCCCACTTCATTGTCAGAAAATAACCTCCGATCACTGCACCTCGACTCCAGTGGTACGCTTTGGGTCGGCACTATCGGTGGCGGTCTTAACCGATTTGAGCCGCAAACCGACAGTTTTACCCGCTTTAAGCATGACCCGTCAAACCCCCATAGTATTAGCCATGATGGTGTCAGAGCGATTTATGAAGATGACCTAGGCATTCTTTGGTTCGGCACCTTGGGTGGTGGACTGAATCGCTTTGATCGCAAAACTGAGCGGTTTGAGCACTTTAAACACGATGATGCCGACCCCGGCAGTTTGAGTCATAACAGTGTGCTGTCTATCCACGAGGATGCCAAGGGCATATTATGGCTTGGTACTTATGGAGGCGGGTTGGATAAATTTGATCGCCTAAGTCAGCGTTTTGTTCATTATCAACATGATAAAAATAATCCCGACAGCTTGAGCAATGATATCGTCAGGGCAATCACCTCAGATAGTGAGGGTAAATTATGGATTGGTACTGCTAAGGGCCTGAATCGCTTTGACTCGCGCACCGAGCGCTTTGAGCATTACCAGGGTCAAACGGACAAAGCGGGTCATTTAGCGGATGCCAGTATTTGGTCAATCCATGCCGATAATCAAGGTCGTTTGTGGGTGGGTACTGAGGGCAGTGGGGTGATCCGCTTTAATCTTAGTGATAAACGCCAGAGCATGTTTAAACATCTCGAATCGCAAGCTGAGAGTCTCAGTCATAATAATGTTCGGGCAATTTATCAAGGCCGTAGTGGCATGATGTGGATTGGCACTTATACCGGCGGATTGAACAAATACGACCCACGCAGGGCCCGCTTTGGTCATTACAAACATCAGTCATCCGATCCCCATAGTTTGAGTCACAATAATATCAGGGCGATATATCATCAAGACAATACCTTGTGGATTGGCACTGATGGCGGTGGTTTAAATCGCTTTGATCAACAAAGTCAGCGTTTTATTCGTTATCAACATGACCAACAAGTCGCCGATAGTTTAAGCAATAACCGGATTTGGTCAATCTTTCCTGACCCTGATGAAGCGCAAACTTTATGGCTTGGTACTTGGGGTGGTGGGCTGAATAAATATAATGCCAAAACCCAGCGTTTCGCCCATTTTAAGTCACAAAAGACCGATCGCCAGAGCTTGAGCCGTTATATTATTCTGTCGATGCTTAAAGACCGCAAAGGGACGTTTTGGTTGGGGGCCTGGGATGGTGGATTGAATCGCTTTGATGCCAGCCGTAATTCGCTTGAGTCTTATCGCTTTAGTGCCAACGAGCTTGATAGTTTGAGCAATGATAAAGTGACTTTTTTGCATCAAGACCGTGAGGATAATTTGTGGGTGGGCACTTATGAAGGCGGATTAAACCTGTTTGATCCAGCCACCGGGCGTTTTACACGCTTTAAGCACAATCCAAGCGACGAGCAAAGCCTCAGCCATAACAGCGTGATGACCATTCATGATGATAACAAGGGCACTTTTTGGATTGGCACCAAAGGCGGAGGATTGAATAAATTTGATGTTAAAAGCGGCGTTTTTCGTCATTATCAGGAGAAAGATGGCCTGGCCAATGGCAGTGTTTATGGCATTCTTGAAGATAAGGCGGGTTTTCTTTGGCTCAGTACCAATCGAGGCCTGAGTAAATTTAACCCAGTCACTGAGCGATTTAAAAATTACGATGTCAGTGATGGCCTGCAAAGCGACGAATTTCACCAAGGGGCTTATTTTAAAGCTGAGGATGGTGAGTTGTTTTTTGGTGGTATTAATGGCTTTAATCGTTTTTACCCTCATGAAATTAAAGATGATAAACAAAAACCCCCAGTGGTATTAACCCGTTTTTCATTGGCTAATCAGACCGTGGAAGTGGAAAAACCCAATCAGGCCAAAACGAGCGTTTTTAGTTTGCCCCAGGCCATTGACGAGTTGCAACAGTTAACCCTTAATTACCAACAAAGCTTGATGTCATTTGAGTTTGCGGCATTGAGTTTTAGCAGTCCAATGAAAAGCCAGTATGCTTATTATCTGCAAGGCTGGGATCAAGATTGGATTTACACCAAGACCAATAATCGACGGGCGACTTATACCAATATTCCACCGGGTGATTATATTTTAAGAGTGAAAGCGAGTAACTCAGATGGTTATTGGAATGAACAAGGCAAATCGTTAAAAATCACCATATTACCGCCGCCATGGAAAACTTCGTGGGCGTATTTGATTTATATGATGGGGTTTGCATCGTTGGCGATGATGGTGGTGTTTTATAGCCAACATAAAAAATTAAAGATCCAACGCCAAAAAACCCAAAATGAGCAAACCCTCAACTTACGGCTCAAACAGGTGGATAAACTCAAAGATGAGTTTTTAGCCAACACTTCCCATGAACTACGTACCCCGCTTAATGGCATCATCGGCCTCGCTGAGTCGCTGATCGACGGGGTTGCCGGCAAGTTACCCGCCAACGCCAATTATAACCTCGCGATGGTGGTTAGTAGCGGCAAACGCTTGTCCAACTTGGTCAACGATATTCTCGATTTTTCTAAACTCAAAAATCACAACCTGACATTAGATACCAATGCGGTAGATTTGCGCAGTATGGTCGAGGCGGTATTAACCCTATCAGGTCCACTTAAGGGCCCGAAACCGTTGTCACTGATCAATGCTGTGCCCGACGACTTGCCTGCTGCGCTAGCGGATGAAAACCGCTTACAGCAAATACTGCATAACTTAGTGGGCAATGCGATTAAGTTTACTGACGCAGGAGAAGTGACTGTGTCGGCGCTTCAAAGCGGTGATCGTTTAACTATCAAGGTGACAGACACTGGCATTGGTATAGACCAAAGTCAGTTTGAAGTGATTTTTGATTCTTTTGAGCAGCTTGAGGGTGATGCGCAAAGAAATCATAGTGGCACTGGTCTGGGATTGGCGGTGAGTAAACAATTGGTTGAATTACATGGCGGTCAGCTTAGCCTTGAATCTCAATCGGGGCAGGGTTCAACCTTTAGCTTTACCTTACCTGTTGCCGCCGAGAAAGCACTGGTAACCGCAGGGATCGACCAAGTGTTATCGCAGTTACATATGCTTGAAGATGCGCCACTGGAGATGCCTGAGACCAATCATGATGGCAGTCAATTCCGCTTGTTAATTGTCGATGATGAGCCGATTAACCGTCAGGTATTACACAATCATTTGTCGCTACAAAATTATCAACTGGTCGAAGCGCCTGGTGGCGAAGAGGCGTTGGAGATTATCGCCAACAACGGCCCGTTTGATCTCATTTTATTAGACATTATGATGCCCAAAGTCTCGGGTTATGAGGTTTGTGCCAAATTACGTGAGACTTGGCCAGCCAGCGATTTGCCGGTGATATTTTTAACCGCGAAAAATCAAGTGGCTGATTTAATGCAAAGTTTTGCCGTCGGGGCCAATGATTATCTCAGCAAGCCAGTCAATAAACATGAACTGTTGACTCGGGTTGAATCCCATCTCAAATTTCTTGATATCACCCGTAACCTCGAAACCAAAGTCGTTGAGCGCACACTGGCGCTAGAGACCAAAAATAAAGAAGTGGTTGAGACTCAGCAGCAGTTACTGCAATCTGAAAAAATGGCCGCGTTAGGCACGCTGACTGCGGGTGTTGCCCATGAAATCAATAACCCGACCAATTTTGTCCATGTTAGTGCACACAACCTTGAAGTTGATTTAGAGAAATTTAGGGTGTTTTTGTTGAATCTAGCGGGACCTGATGTTGAGCAAGACGTATTAGATAGCTTTGCTAAACGACTTAGACCATTGGATGCCCATTTGGTCATCATTAAAAATGGTACTGAACGGATTAAATTGATTGTCGAGGATTTACGGGTGTTTACTCAGCTTGACGTAGGGGTCCAAAAAAGCGTGATTATCACTGACTTATTGCAATCAACGTTGAATTTGGTTCAGACTGAATACCTTGAAGTAGTCGAGTTTGTCACTGATTTTAAGGCTCAGCCTGAATTGCTCTGTTATCCCGCGCAGCTAAACCAGGTGTTTATGAATTTAATCGTTAATGCTTGTTTTGCTGTCGGTGAGAAACAGGGCCAAGCGTCGGGGGCCGAGGCCAAAAAGCTGGGCAAAATCGTCATTGGTTGCCAGCAGGTGGGCAATATGGTTGAAGTGTCAGTCAGCGACAATGGTAGCGGTATGAGCGATGAAACCAAAAACAAGTTATTTGAGCCGTTTTATACCACCAAAGACGTTGGTGAGGGTTCTGGATTGGGCTTGTCTATTTCGTTTGGTATCGTGCAAAAACATGAAGGCGAATTGCTGGTGGAATCTGAGTTGGGTGTTGGTACCACCTTTTTGGTGCGGCTGAAAATAACGTGATGGGGATTGAACACCAACCATTTGCTTTTACGTTAATAACACTGTATAAAAACCCTTTATCCAGCGAAATCAAAAAAGTAACTGTTCAGTGTGGTTAGATTTTGCTTCAGAACAAGGCATTTTTGCACGGAAAACAGGCGCATATAAGTCATATGCAACTGTTTGAGTACGAAAATAACGCCGTTATGGTGCAAAAGATGAGTACGCTGGAGTGTTACTTAAAGGTAAAATTATGTCAGAACTAATTGAAGCAAAGGGTGCTTGTTTATGTGGTGCCATCCAAGTCAGTGCCACAGCGGTAACGGCCAATGTCGGTGCTTGTCATTGTAGTATGTGTCGAAAGTGGGGCGGAGGACCGTTGTTGGCGGTGGATGCTGGTGCTGAGGTGGTGTTTTCAGGTGACCAACAACCGACAACTTTTACCTCGTCGGCATGGGCTGAGCGCGGTTTTTGCGGCCAATGCGGCACCCATTTATTTTATCGCCTGACTGAGCACAATAAGTATATTATGCCGGTTGGATTGTTTGACGGCGATAACCCGTGGTTGATGGATCATCAGATTTTTGTCGATGAAAAACCCGATTTCTATTGCTTTGCCAATGACACCAAAAATATGACCGGCGCAGAGGTATTCGCCGAATTTTCCGCGTCAGCGCAATAAAGTAGGTGGTTTGAGCGCGGTGATTATCCCTGTTACCGCGGTTCATACCTGTGTATACTAAAACGTAACTGATATTTAAACCTAAACCAATAAAATTAACATGCGTCAGATCATCGCCTTATTTTTCTTTTTCTATGCATTGGGGGCACAAGCATCCACCGCTGCGACCCGCTTTGAGCGCTTGTCTATTCAAGATGACCTAGGGCAGACGGTGATCAACAGCATCATTCAAGACAATAAAGGGTTTTTGTGGTTTGCCACCGAAGACGGCCTTAGTCGTTATGATGGTTACACTTTTAAAGTCTTTCGCCACCACCCCGAAGACCCCACTTCTGTTGCCCACAATTCGATTAAAACCCTCTATGAAGACTCAAAAGGTATCCTCTGGGTCGGCACGTATGGGGGTGGATTAGACTGGTTTGATGCCACCACTGAACGATTTATCCATTATAAAAATGACCCGTCAAATTCCCATAGCCTCAGTAATGATAACGTTTTATCTATTATGGAAGACCACCAAGGCACGCTTTGGGTCGGCACTTGGGGCGGTGGCGTCAACCAGCTTGATAGGTTATCGAATCAATTCAGCCACTATCGACATATTGATAACGACCCCAACAGTCTGAGCCATGATAAGGTTTTCTCTATCTTTGAGGATAGTAAAGACAGGTTATGGTTTGGTACTGGTGATGGGCTAGATAAGTATGATCGGGTGGGTCGGCGTTTCAGCCATTATGGCCACGACTCGGCAGAACTGACGACTTTACATCATCAGGTCAATACCATTGATGAAGATGGCCAAGGGGTGCTTTGGCTGGGCACTGAGGGTGGCTTAAAAAAACTCGATGGCCAGCACTTTGCGCAAATGACACACCAAAATTCTGACCTATATAATGACGTTGGCACCGTGCTTGAAGATAGCAGTGGTCGTTGGTGGATTGGCACCCGCAGCGGACTTCACCGTTATGAGGGGTCTGCTGATGCTGCCCATTTTGCCCATTTTCAGCATGATGCTGCCGATCTTTATAGTTTGAGCGATAACCATATTACCGCCATGGCTGAGGATGATCAGGGTACGCTTTGGGTCGCGACGGCTGACGGTGGATTGAGTAAATTGGTGCGACAAAAACAAGATTTTGGCCATTTTAAACATGAGCCTAAAGACCCCAATAGCCTCAGTTATGATGGTGTTAATGCCCTTTTCAAAGATAATAAAGGTTCGCTTTGGGTGGGGACTGATGATGGACTGAATCTGTACCACGACAAATCACAAAAATTCAGCCACTTTCAATATCGTGCTGACGATCCCAACGGTTTAAGTCACAGCAGTGTTCAGACGATTTTGCAAGACAGCCGCGGTATGTTGTGGATTGGCACTTATGTGGGTGGCTTGAATCAATACAATCCGCGTACCGGGTTGTTCAAACATTTTCAACATTCAGCGGCAGATGCTCGGAGTTTGAGCAGTGATACCGTGACTTCACTGTATGAAGATAAACAAGGTATTCTTTGGGTTGGGACTTATGGTGGGCTGAACCAATATAACCCTGTCACTGAGGACTTTGTCCGTTTTAGCCATAATACCAGTAACCCTAATAGTTTGAGTGACGATACTATCAACGTTATTTTTGAAGATTCAGACGCCACCCTTTGGCTTGGCACCGACAATGGATTGAACCAGTTTGATGCGACCAAAGGCGATTTCATTCGTATTAATCATCAGAGAGCGGCATCCGGGAGGCTCAATGAGGCGCATGTTTTATCGATCGTTGAAGCACCAAAAGGCACCCTTTGGGTGGGTACTTATGGCGGGCTGAACAAATTCGACCTAGCAACCCAACGTTTTGTTGATTATGATCAACATGATGTGCTCAGCAGCAGTGCTATTTATGGCATTGTTGCCGATGAGCACCAACATCTGTGGCTTAGCAGCAGTGAAGGTCTTTATTGGTTTAACCCGCTGACGGGGGTCGTGCGGCATTATGATGTTGATGATGGTGTGCAAAGCAATGAGTTCTCTGCTGGTGCTTATGCTAACAGTGCTGATGGTGAGTTATTTTTTGGTGGTAATAACGGTTTTAATCGTTTTTATCCTGACAAAATCGAAAATAATATTAAAGCTGTGACCGTGGTATTATTGGATTTCTTACTCTTTAATCAGTCTGTGCCTGTGCAGGGCATTACTGATAGCGACTCCGATAACGACCTCGACAAACGCCCGTTTACCCTTGAAAAAGTCATTGATGAGCTGACCCGCTTAACCCTTGATTATCAACAAAATCAGATCTCCTTCGAGTTCGCTGCTTTGCATTTTGCCAATCCAATGAAAAACCAATATGCCTACCGACTTGAGGGCTGGGACAAGGACTGGATTTACACCGATGCCGAGAACAGGCGGGCCACCTATACCAATATTCCTGCTGGAGATTACACTTTGCAGATTAAAGCCAAAAACAAACATGGCAACTGGAGTGAAGCGGGAAAATCGTTGGAAATCACCATATTGCCGTTACCATGGCAAACCTTTCGGGCTAAGATGTTGTATGCCAGTGTGCTGGTGACGTTGCTTATTTTGTTTGTTTTTATCTATCTTCAGCGTAAAAAAATGCATTATAAACGGGCGCTTAACCAGAATCTTGAGGCCAAAGTGGCCAAACGCACTGCCGCGTTAGAGCAAAAAAACCGTGAAGTTATCGACACTCAGCAACAATTGGTGCAATCAGAAAAAATGGCGGCACTGGGTACGTTGACCGCTGGTGTCGCCCATGAAATGAATAACCCGACCAACTTTGTTAATGCCAGCGCGCAAAATCTAGAGTTCGATTTGCAGCGATTCAGGACGTATTTGCTGCAACTGGCGGGCAGTGATGCCAATGAACAAATCCTCGATAGTTTTGCCGAGCACTTTGGTTCTTTACAGGCGCACCTAGATACCATTAAAAACGGCACCGAGCGCATCAGAGTGATTGTTCAGGATTTAAAGGTGTTCACCCAACTGGATTCTGCGGTGCGCAAGTTTGTCAGCGTCAATGAATTGTTGCAATCTACCGTCAATCTGGTGAAAACCAAATATCTCGAAGTGGCGGTATTTACCACCCATTTTGACGACGATCCGCATTTGTTGTGTTATCCAGCCCAATTGAATCAAGTCTTTATGAACTTAATCGTCAATGCGTGTGATGCGATTGAAGAAAAGCAAGCGCAGCAAGGCTCACAAGTGTTGGGCAAACTGGTGATTGGTTGCCAAGTGGTGGATGATATGATTGAAATATCGATTAAGGACAATGGTAACGGGATGACCAAAGAGACCAAAAACAAGTTGTTTGAACCGTTTTATACCACCAAAGAAGTGGGCAAAGGGACCGGATTGGGCTTGTCGATTTCATTTGGTATTGTGCAAAAACACGGCGGTGAGTTGTTGGTTGAATCTGAGCTGGGGATTGGTACAACTTTTGTACTGCGGTTACAGCACGTTAAGCCTGAAGAGGTGCAATTAGAAACGACACAATCATTGGTTTAGAGCATTAACGTCCCCCATTCTTCTGGCTTGGGTATGCTATGCTTATAGGTGACAATCTTTTCTGACCTTGATAAGCGAACCTAACACCCTGATGCGCTTTATTATTATCTTGTTTCTGTTTTTTCTATCTTTGGCTGCCCAAGCATCAGGACCTGTTGCTCGTTTCGATCGCCTGTCTATTGCTGATGGGTTATCTCAAAATACCGTGTATAGCATCAGCCAAGATAATAAGGGCTTTATGTGGTTTGCCACCATGGATGGCCTCAATCGTTATGATGGTTACGAATTCAAGGTGTATCGTAATAACCCGACAGACCCCTGGTCGTTATCTGAAAATAATCTACGTTGCCTTTATCTCGATTCTGGCGGTAACCTGTGGATTGGCACCCTTGGTGGTGGCCTTAATCGCTATGACGCCGACTCTGACAGTTTTATTCGTTATCAACACGACCCCTCAGACCCCTTCAGCCTCAGCCATAATTCGGTGCGCTCAATCCATGAGGATAATCAAGGTGCGATTTGGGTTGGCACCCTCAATGGTGGCTTAAATCGCTTAGACCAGAAAACCCAACGCTTTGAACATTTTCGCCACGATGATGCTGACCCCCATAGCCTTAGTCACAATAGCGTGTTATCGATTCATCAAGATAAAACAGGGATTATATGGATTGGCACTTATGGTGGCGGCCTTGATAAATTTGACCCGCAAACTCAGCGTTTTTCTAATTTCCAGCATCAACCAGCCAATGGGCATAGCCTAAGTGATAATCGGGTTCGGGTTATTCATGAAGACCGTCATGGCGTGCTTTGGTTGGGGACGAATGGCGGGCTGAACAGCTTTGATCCTCAGGCTTTTCGCTTTGTTCATTACCGTTATGACGAAGACGACCCGCACAGTTTGAGCCATGATACCATTTGGGCCATTCACGCTGATGACAATGAGCAATTATGCGTGGGTACTGAGAACGGTGGCGTGAGCGTGTTTAATCCGCCGAGTGGTCGCTTTACCCGTCATCAGCATCAGGCCGCAGACGCCACCAGCCTTAGCCATAATAATATCAGGGCCATCCATAAGGACAATAATGGCGTGATTTGGGTTGGCACCTATACCGGTGGTTTGAACAAATACGATCCGCAATGGGCGCGTTTTGGCCACACCAAACATCAGCCTTCAGACCCCCATAGCCTAGGTTACAATAATATTAGAGCGATTTATCAACAACACGAGGGAACGCTGTGGATTGGCACTGATGGCGGCGGGTTAAACCGTTTTGATGCCAAAACGCGTCGGTTTAGCAAATATAAACATACGGTGTCGGTGACCAATAGCTTAAGTAATAATCGGGTTTGGTCCATTCTGCCGGATAAGGATGCGCTGAATCAATTGTGGGTGGGCACTTGGGGAGGTGGGCTGAATAAGTACCATACCAGCGGGGTCAGTTTTGAACGCATTCGCGCTCATGCCACAGACCGTCGTTATATTGTGTTGTCGATGCTCAAAGACCGTCAGGGCATGTTGTGGTTGGGCGCGTGGGATGGCGGATTGAGCCGTTTTGATGGCAAGCGCGTTATTACCCAATCGTATCGCCATGACCCACAAGACCCGCATAGCTTGAGCAATGATAAAGTCACTTATATTCATCAAGACCGCCAGGGTACCTTATGGCTGGGCACCTATGAAGGCGGACTGAACCGCTTCGATGCCAGCACCGGGCGTTTTAAGCGTTTTATGCGGCGTAAGTCTGATTCAAACAGCCTCAGCCATAATACCGTCATGACCATTCATGAAGATAAACAAGGGTTATTTTGGATTGGCACCAAAGGCGGGGGATTGAATCAATTTGACCCCCAAACCGAGATTTTTCGTCACTATCGTGAAGATGATGGCCTTGCCAATGATTCTGTTTACGGTATTCTTGAAGATCAGTTTGGCCATTTGTGGCTGAGTACCAACAAGGGGTTGAGTCGCTTTGATCGCCAGACCGAACAATTTAAAAACTATGATGCCAGTGATGGTTTGCAAAGTAATGAGTTTCATCAGGGCGCTTATTTTAAGGGGGTTGATGGTGAGTTGTTTTTTGGTGGTATCAATGGTTTTAACCGCTTTTATCCTCAAGATATCACCGAGCATCCGCAGATACCGACCGTGGTGTTGACCGATTTTCTCTTATCTAATCAATCGGTGGCGGTCAAAAATCCATTGGCAAAGACCGTTGAGGATGGTTTTATTCTCAATAAAGCGATTGAAGCGCTCACGGCGTTAACCCTGACCCATCAGCAAAACCTGGTGTCATTTGAGTTTGCGGCATTAAATGTCAGTAGACCCATGAAAAGTCACTATGCCTATCAGCTTGAAGGTTGGGATCGGCACTGGATCACCACCGATGCCAAAAATCGACGGGCGACCTATACCAATATTCCTGCGGGCAATTATACCTTGCACATCAAAGCGAGTGACCAAAATGGCCACTGGGGTGGACCACAAAAATCGCTGCAAATCACCATACTACCACCGCCGTGGAAAACCCTTTGGGCCTATTTATTATATGCCAGCGGACTGTTGTTGTTGGCTGGCCTGTTGGTGCGTGCTCAGCGCAATAAATTATTGGCTCAACGACTGAGCATATTGAATGAGCAGGCGATGAATCAGCGTTTGAAACAGGTGGATAAACTCAAAGATGAGTTTTTGGCCAATACCTCCCACGAATTACGCACGCCATTAAATGGCATTATTGGTCTGGCAGAGTCACTGATGGATGGTGCGGCCGGGCAATTGCCCAATGAGGCCAACCATAATCTTGCTATGGTGGTGGCCAGTGGTAAGCGCTTGTCTAATTTGGTCAATGATATTCTTGATTTTTCGAAACTGAAAAATCATACCCTCAGCCTCAATACCTGCGCGGTTGACTTATACAGTATGGCCGAGGTGGTGTTAACCTTGTCACGGCCTTTGATTGACAGCAAAAGAGATAGATTGCGCAGACCGGGCCTTCGTAGCCTAGGCCGGATAAAAAAGGGGCGTAAAAAGTTTCGCCCTAAAAAACTGGAACTCATCAATGAGGTGCCTGCTAACTTATCCGCTGCGCTGGCAGACGAAAACCGTTTACAACAAATACTACATAACTTGGTGGGAAATGCGATTAAGTTTACTGATTCTGGGCAAATTACGGTGTCGGCAGTGGAGCAAGAAAATAGCTTAACCATTAGCGTAAAGGATACTGGTATTGGTATCGCCGCCGATAAGTTTGGCTCTATTTTTGATTCTTTTGAGCAGCTTGAGGCTCACACTGAACGCACCAGTAGTGGAACTGGCTTGGGATTGGCGGTGAGTCAGCAACTGGTGGTGTTGCATGGCGGCACCATTTCGGTTGCTTCAGAATTGGGCAAGGGGTCGGTGTTTAGTTTTAGTTTGCCCATCGCCAAAGACTTGCCCGACCCAGACGCCCAGGCGATTGAATCGGTGGCGCGGTTGCATAATATTCAACATGACAGCCTGTTTGAGAGTGAATTGGGTCACCGGGCGGCACTGATGCACCAGTCGAATTATGATGGTCATGCATTTCGCATTTTGATTGTCGATGATGAACCGGTTAATCGTTTGGTGTTGCATAATCATTTGTCGTTACAACATTATCAGCTGGTCGAGGCGGCGGATGGTGAGCAGGCATTACAGGAAGTGGCTGAAAATGGCCCGTTTGATTTGCTGTTGTTGGATATCATGATGCCGAGAATGTCTGGTTATGAGGTGTGTAAAAAGTTGCGCGAGACCCATCCGGTTAATGATTTACCAGTGATTTTTTTAACCGCCAAAAATCAGGTATCAGATTTGGTTGAATGTTTTGCCGTCGGGGCCAATGATTATTTAACCAAACCGGTGACCAAACATGAACTACTGTCGCGGGTTGAAATTCACCTGAGATTGCTAGACATCAATCGCAACTTAGAAGGCAAAGTGGCTGAACGTACCGCAGAGCTGATGCAGAAAAATGCCGAAATTCTCAGTAGAAAACGTGAAATCATCGACACTCAACAGCAATTGGTGCAATCAGAGAAAATGGCGGCATTAGGCATATTAACGGCGGGTGTGGCCCATGAGATCAACAATCCCACCAACTTTGTCCGTGTTAGTGCGCAAAACCTCGAAGCTGACTTGCATTGTTTTCAGGAGTTTTTGATCAAACTGGCAGGTGATGAAGCTGATGCCGCGATTATCAAGCGTTTTCGTCAGCGGTTTAGCGCATTACAAAAGCATCTAGACACCATTGCGGATGGCACCCAACGGATAAAAATCATCGTGCGAGATTTAAGGGCATTTACCCAACTCGATTGTGCGGCGCAAAAAACGGTGAAACTCACCGATTTGCTGCAATCGACGGTGAACCTAGTGAAAACCAGTTATTTTGATATCACCGAGTTTGTCACTGATTTTAACGCGACGCCGGAAGTGCCCTGTTATCCAGCGCAATTGAATCAGGTTTTGATGAATCTTATTGTTAATGCCTGTGATGCCATTAGTGAAAAACAGCAGGCGCAAAGAGATCAGCAACAATCGCCTGATCACGGCCAAATCACCATCGGCTGTGAAGTAATCGATGATGTTGCCGAGATTGTGATTAAGGACAACGGCAACGGCATGACGGATGAGACCAAAACCAAGTTATTTGAGCCGTTTTATAGCACCAAAGGGGTGGGCAAAGGCACTGGGTTGGGTTTGTCTATTTCATTTGGCATCGTGCAAAAACACGGCGGCGAGTTGCTGGTGGAATCTGAGGTTGGGGTGGGGACTTGTTTTAGGGTGAGATTGCCTTTGTGAGGGATTAAACCACTTTGCCGTTGAGATGAATGTTTAATCCACCGAGGATTTTTCGCAATGTACTGGCGTTGGTATTCTGGTAGTTTTCCATTTCATAACGGGCAATTTGTCGTGCGCTGACGCCGACTTTACGGCTGAAAGCATCAACACTCATGTGGGCTGCGATCCTGTAACGAATAGGCACAACCATCAGGTCATCCAAAGAGTGTATTTCAATGTCAGATGGATCACAGTTTTTCAAGCGGTCATATTCTGCGATATTGTGCTGAACTTCTTCAATGAGTTCTCGCAGTTGTGCTTTACTTGCCTGTGCTATGACTTCTGGCACCCCTGCTTTTATTGGTGCTGACAATGATGTTGTCAGCGTGGAAAGTTGTTTTTGGGCTGCTGTATATTGTTTGTCGCTGGTGATCATTGCTATGCTCCTAATTTTATGACGATTATTCCTTTCGGTTCACCGTTTCGATTGACTTGGAAAAATTGTGGAAATGGCAGACCGCTATCAGCTTCCATGATATCGGCAATAAAAAAATCTAACCCATATTTGTTTTTCATTGCTTCCCGGCTGCCAAGAAAAACAGGGTCTAATTCTCTGATGTTTACCGCTGAGGTATATGCCCAACAACCATCAATATCATTAGGTTCTGTTTTGTCAGTGACAAAGCTACCGTTGAGCCATATTGTACTAACACCAGCTAATTCAAAGCTCGCAACAGCTTTACGGAGACCTTTCATAAGTAACTTTCTTCGAGCACTGGAAGAACCATAGGTAGCAGCTACTTCATCTAAAGTGGCTAAATGCTCACCTGATGGTAGCTCTGAATTGGCTTGTAATGCTGGGATACTCATTATTTTTTAATAAGCCTTAGTACTTTGTATATGACTATCATGACATGACTAATTAGTCATGTCTATGTTGGTATTGGTTGGTAGTCATTTGGTGTGGGTACAATTTGTTGTGTATTTGGTTGTTCTTGCTCGCTTTTGCCACAAAGCGAGCAGGGATAAATTATGCCAATACTAAATTTTGGGTTAACTGGAGTATGGGAAGTAAACTCAGGAGCAGTATTTTTTGGAGCCTTTCAAAATTGACGCCTGCTTGCGACATCCAATTGACTTGTCATCTTAAGTTCGTTTTAAAAATACATGACCTGCAACCTGACACAAAAGCTCATATTCCGGTGAATTATCTGGCACACTATTGTTTATTGTAACCTCATGGCACATTATGAGTTGTTTACTTGCTTTGAGGACACCAGGAACGTCAAAAATAACCCCCACTCCCAATGTTCGTTGGTCAACCCTTTCTTGCCAGTACTTCTTGTACTTTTTAGTAAATGCAAGGTTGTATGCAAATGCTTTTTCTGCAAGATCCTTTGAATCGCTTGCTTCAAGAAGATCCAGCTTTTGATTGACTGTTTTTGCAATCGAAAGCATTAATAATCCACGAGATTTCGAAGGATCATTTGATTTGACGTAACGCTTATGCAATTGACTCAGCCCAGCTTTGATGCGTTTTTGAACTTTATTTGATGATTTCAGTCGCTTACACTCAACAAAAAAGTCATAACCATTTATTTGTACTTTGAGGTCTGCGTCATGTCCAAAATCAACTATGTATCCGTAACGACAAAATTTCGCTGCTATAGCAAGTTCAAAGCTAAAGTCCCGTCCTGAGCGATCTTTTGAATCGACAACATAAAGCTCATGCCCTTTTAGTGAGTCACGAAGGCGAGACACTAAATCTGAATCTTTATGCTCATTTAGTCCTTCGTATATGCGAACAAGTTCAGCAACCTCGTACGCCGCATTTACCCACGTCTCAAAAGAGTAATGATCGTAAAATCCACCTAAATTATCTGCAAGTTGATACTCAGCCAGTGTTGAAAAAAGAGCTTTATATTGACCAATGCGAGTCTTCGAGAAACCGATACCTAACAGCTTCAACCAAGCACAGACATTATCAAGTTTTGCTGAAGCCGCAATGAATGTTTCTTAAGAGTATACATGTGTCATTTTCAGTCCAAGGAGAATCTGTTAGAATTAATGTTATATCTGTACTCAGCAATATCTTTTCAAGGCAACAAATTAAAAAACAGAGTAATGATTACGCAAGCTGAGAAAGAATAAATCGGATAAAGGATAGTATATTTCGACTTCGAATACTGTTCATCTTCTACTAAAGTTTATCATGCAAACCAGCTTCGAGTATCGCGAGGGCAATAGTCTGTTTGCTCGCAAAGGGCGAAAAGTGAACGAAAAAAATTCTCCATTCCTAGCGCCCTTGTTTATGATGTAAACCGTATGTATCCTATATATCGGTATTCTCAGATATTGAAAGCGCATCTTCAATCTCAACACCAAGATAGCGAACTGTGCTTTCTAATTTTGAGTGTCCAAGTCGTAATTGGATTGCTCTGAGGTTTTTAGTTCGGTTGTATATGAGTGACGCTTTTGTTCTTCGCATTGAATGTGTACCGTACCGAGTAGCATCTAATCCAATCATTGATACCCAGCGTTTTACAAGTCGAGAATAACTATGGTATGAAATCCTGTTGTTTTTACCTCGGTTACTTGGGAACAGAAAATCTTGTAAATTCAGGTTACCTGATTCAATCCAGCAACTCATCGAATCTCGTGTCTTTACCGTCAATTCAAATTGAACTGGTGATTGTGTTTTTTGCTGTCGAATTGTAACCCTACTCTGGATTGTTCCACCGAGCATGATGTCTCGAACCTTCAATTTTAGTAAATCACAAGCTCTTAACTTACTGTCCAAGGCCAAGTTAAACAACGCCAACTCTGCGAGCTTATTATGTATCTCAAGATGTATC
>JBLGCB010000008.1:0-49910 GCA_047617105.1 Phenylobacterium sp.
GGAGAGTTTGATGATTAGCCGATTTGCATTTTCTAACTTTTATTCTTTTGCTGACGAAACCGAGGTTTCTTTTGAAGTCAGTAAAAAGCCCAGCCTGAGTTACTTTGATGTTGAGCTTAATGATGGCGTACGTCTGAATAAAATAATTTCAATTATCGGTGCAAATGGCTCAGGTAAAACCCAGCTTCTACGACCGTTGGCTTTTTTGAGTTGGTTTATTAGCAAGTCATTTTTGCAATCAGATCCCAAAGATGAGATACCGATTAGACCGCATATGTTAAAAGCAGATGAAGTGTCAACTTTTGAGCTGGAGTTTTATATAGGCAGTGATAAATATAAATACAAGCTGGAAACTACGGTGACAGAGGTGATTCATGAGTCGCTTTATCAAAAAACAAGTCATCTATATAGTTATGTTTTTATCAGAGATCTGGTTGCTGGTCAGTACATTTATAAGCAAAAAGGTTTTTTGTTTAACAGGTCACAGGCAGAAAAAATTAGAGGCAACGTTTCTTTAATTGCTGCTGCCCATATCCATGACTCTGTTGTTGCTACTAAATTCATCGAATTTTTTGATCACAATGTCTTTAATCTTAATGTCTCGGGTAGAGATAATTTTCATGAGGGGGAATTGCTTGAGAGTGCTGATTTTTTTTACCAAAATGATCGCTTTCAGGACGTCGTGAGTGAATTACTCGGTGAGCTAGACTTGGGTTTGTCGTCTGTTGAGATAGAAGAGGTGAAGGGAAAGAATGAAAAGGGAGAAATCCATAAATTCTATCTACCTATTGGCGTTCATGATGACGATGAGGGGAGCTTTCGTTTACCCTTCTTTGATGAATCTAATGGAACACAATCAGCGTATGTTTTACTGAGGAGTATATTGCCAGTGTTGGAAACTGGTGGTGTTGTCATTTGGGATGAAATGGACAACGACTTGCATTTACACATGTTGTTAAGGCTGATTGAACTCTTTAAATTTGAGCACACCAATCCACATCATGCACAATTGATTTTTACCTGTCATACTCATGAAGTGTTGAATGCTTTTAAAAAGCATCAGCATTATTTGGTTGAAAAAAACAGTCACTATAGCGAATCATGGCGCTTGGATGAAGTGGTGGGATTACGGGCTGATGATAACATTTATGCTAAATATCAAGCGGGTGCATTAGGTGCCGTGCCGAACATGTAGGAAGTGAGGGGATGGCAAAAAAAATCAGAAAACTAAAATTAGCCTCACTTATTGTTGTTGGTGAAGGGCCGCACGATCGTGCTTTTTTATCCCATATGAAAGATTTGTATGATGGTCGACATACGAACCAAAAAGTTAGAATCGAAGCTGCTGACGGTGGTTCACCTTCAGATATATTAAAAACAGTCATAAAGCACAAACAAGCTGCATATGACCGAAAATATGTTTTAATGGACTCTGATGTTGCCTTATCGCAGCAAAATCGAGATTACGCGACTAAGCATAAAATTATTATTCTTCAATCTCAACCAGTCTGTTTAGAAGGTATGTTACTTGAGGTTTTGAGTCAAAAAGCGCCAGTAACCAATCATGCTTGTAAAGCAATATTACACCCTCAGCTATCAGGGTTTCCTACGGTAAAATCAAGTTATACTGGGTTATTTACCAAGGTTGTGCTTGATCAAACAGCTAAAGTCACGATTCAATCGCTCAGAAAGATATTATTGAATGTAAAGTAATCACTATGCTATTTAACCACCCGCCTCTGCACCAATATATCCGTCTCAATCCCCTCAACCTTAGAAAAAACCACCTGCCGTCCATCCTGCGAAGCGCTGATATTCAAAGGTACATTAATATCTTGCTCATGCTGCCCCACCTCAGTAATAAACACATTCTCCCGGGTATCAAAGCGATAAAGAAATAACAACAACTGATGCCCCTGGCGAGCAATATAATAAATCCCTGCTTCAACCACTGCCGGACGATACAGTGCAAGCGAAGGTTGCAAGTACTCCACGGGCAAATTATCTTGCAAGCTGTCCATCGAGCGACGTTGATAAGAGACAAAAGCGGTCTGGCGGCCATCGGGTGATATCGCTGGCAATATATCGGTGCGAGTCGATGACGATAATTGGCGACTTCTTAATTGCGGCTGCTCGGTCAATGAATTGAGGTTTAGAGTATACAAGTTGCTGATTGAACAAAAAATTACCCTGACGGGCAGAATATGCTGGATTTGGGGCGAAAAGAAGACGACGAGGACCCTGATTTATTGTTTAGCCAAGCTAAGCTGTTGTCGGTTAATGGCGATAAAGTGGCGGCCAAAGCGGCGGTGGAGAATGCCATTGCTCAGGCGGAAGATCGTGATTGGTATTTGGCGGATTTGCAGAAGTATTTGAGCGGGTTATGATTGGTTTATTGTCGTGAGGTAGATACAACAAAACCCGGTTGGAAGCCGGGTTTTGTTGTTTGGAAGACAAGCTTTCTTTAGCCTTTGCTAACTCTAAACTTTTTGGTGGTTTTGGTCAAGTTTCGATTTTTCTTATTTCAGATACAACAAAACCCGGTTGGAGACCGGGTTTTGTTGTTTTACCGCAAGCGGTGATAGCACGTGACTACCTCTCTTTGAACTGCTTAACTTTAAACCCTATAGGTAGCTGGGTCAAGACAGAATCCCGGAAAGCTAATTAAATTAGTTATTGTTTTGCTTAGTTATTCATTGTTAGAATGTAACTCTATTTATAAGAGTTACTTGTTACCCGATGGGCCACAAAGAGTCTTTTGTTTTTTCCAAAAGGCTTTTAAATCCTCGGCTTATGATGTGGAAGTTATAAGGCGCTCAACCTATGGGTCGAGACTACCTCTCTTTGAATGGAAGGCACACCAGATAACCGAGGTATTCAAAGTGTTTATTTGGTTGTCTCAACCCTGATTATGCAGGGAAAAAACGTATGATTGAATTTATTGTGCTCATCGCAGCACTATTGCAAATCATTGTTCTGATCAACGATCTACTCGACAAGCGTAAACTTAGGTCTCAACCTAAGCCTAAGCGCAAACACAAGTAGTATCTGAGTTCAGAATTTGACGTACCTTACTGGCGACATGCTCCTGCGCACCAGCATTATTACTTCCCTGTAATAAAAAGCGGGTGAGTTCCAACTCACCCGCTTTTGATAACGTTTTACTCCCCCAGTTTCCCCAACGTCCCATAAAAAAGTTTACTCTACCTCAACTTGTTGCTAATGTAGATTCAACGCTTTTTATTATTGATTGAGGAAGTGCATTGAATACTATCGCCTTATTCTTGTTATTAGCTACCACGCTTGGTGCATTGGCCTATATTTTCTACCTCAAAGTTAAAGAAAAACAATTCACCAAATCTCGTTTTGCATTTACCGCGCTGCTGACGTTTGTTTCTTTATGCATGTTCACGTTTTCTATTATTTTTACCAGTAGCCCGTTTCAACTGGTGATTGGTGCTATCAACCAACTGCCTTTAGTCAATCTGCCAACAGGGCAGCCAGGATCATTCGATAAGATATTGATACTGCTGGTCTTGTTTATGGTCTATCAGCTCATCAATAATCTGTATAAGGGTTGGGAAGGGCCAAAATCTGTTGAACAAGCCGAGTGGGAAAAACTCAACAATCCCAGACCAATGTTGTTTGAAGGGGCATTGGAAGCGGGGCGTTTGATTAAACGTGAAAAGTTAACGCTATACGGGCAAGAGGAATCCAGTAACAGCGGACCGCAGTGGAACCGGATGGATACCCCTAAATATGAGCGGATATGGCATCAACATTGCCGTGAATTGATTGAGTTGTCATCAATGAGTTACGTATTTGATAAAGACGACGATTGGCATGATTTGCAAAATTGCTGGATTGGAACCAACAAGAAAACACAAGAGACCGTGGTGATATACTGCCCGGCGAATCAGCCGGATAAGGTTAAGATAGATGATGCCATTGCCTATGCAGCTGGCATCAACAACCAGCCAATCGCAACGGTATTCGTTATTAGTGAACAAGCCATTGAGGCTGTTTTGCCAACCATGTTTTCACCAGTCAAGGTGGAGTTAAAAACAGAAGGTCAGCTATTGGATGCTTTGGTTGATTTTGGTAATCCTCAGCGTCAACTCAATATGCTGGTTAATAAAAACCATCTTCCCAACTCAGAGCTCACCTTGTCGTAAACTTATACTTCGGCGAAAGTGACCGACCGCAAAAAAGACCCGTTAACCGATGATTTGGATCAGTACTTAACTAACTGGCTCAATGATGAAACATCGAAAAAACATATCGCTTTATTGGGAGAATATGGTCAGGGCAAAACCAGTGCAACGCAAGTGCTGGCGCATCGATTGATCAATGATAATGCCGCGCAAAGAGTGCCAGTGCTAATTGAGTTGCGTGGTAAATCGCCGAAAAATATGACAGTACCAGAATTACTGGCCTCGTGGGCTGAGCCTTATGACATTAATCCACGAGCATTAATGAAATTATTGGTATCAGGCAAATTGTTGGTGATTTTTGATGGCTTTGATGAAATGGCCAATGTTGCCGATGTCAGGTCTCGTGTAGATCACTTTAGATCGTTGTGGAATTTATCTTACCCTAAAGCAAAGTTGTTATTTACCGGACGACAAAATTTGTTTTTGGGTGAGGCCGATTTTGAAAATACCGTTGGTGTTGGTCAAGACGGTGAGCAAGGGCAATACTGTGAGGCGTTGTATTTGCAGCGCTTTGATAAAGCGCAAATGGTTACCGCTTTACGTGAGCATGATAAGGATATGGTGCATGAGATTATTGAATTGGTTGACACAAATGAAAGTTTTGCTGATGTGATTGGCAGGCCATCAATATTACATTTGGTCTCGACGTTATGGAATACACCTGAGTTTCAGCAGAAGAAAGCCAATATCAATTCAGCTTTGATTATTGAACAGTTTGTTGATGTGACAATTCAGCGCCAAGTTACAAAAGAGCGCAAGAAGCCGGAGTTTATGACGTTAGACAGGCATGAAATGGCTTATTTCACTATGGGCGTTGCTGCTTATATGCTGAAACATGATTTGGCCAATCAAATTAGTCGAGTTGATTTAGAATCCGTGATTCGTAAATTGCTGGAACATATGCCTGAGAGTGAATTGTTGGAGAAAGATTCTCGACATGTTAAGCGGGACAATGATGTATTGTCAGTGGTTTTTAGTGACAAAGAAGAGTTGTTTGATATGGTTTTTACTGAGGTTCGATCTTATGGGCTTTTGGTGACTGATTTAAGTCGGGCGGATAGTTTTAAGTTTGCGCATAAGTCATTTTATGAGTTGTTGGCGGCTAAGTTTGCTTATCAGCGATTGCTGAGTCAGGAAGATGTTGTGGCGGCGTCAATAGTAAAGACTATAGAGATTGAGTGTTATGGGATTGTTGAATTGCCAACAGGAGTTAAGTTTCTTGCTGAGCTAATGAGGGATAGTAGCCAGTTGAACTCACTTAAGGATATCAAACATTTAGTACTAGATAGAAAAGGTTTGATTGATAACATTTTCTGCAATGACAAGAAAATCAATTTACTAATGATGCAAAAATTCGGGGGAATAAGAAGAGAAACCTTTGAGTTTGTACTTTATATTATGGCTAGTGCCCTTGTAATGGGATTCCTTTACATGAGAATAAATGGCCTTGAGGAGTTGGGTTTGATTAATGTTGTTTCTTTAGTTTTTGGGGCGATTTTTAGCCTTTGGATAGTTATGCTTTTATACAATGTTACTTTTTGGTTTGGGCAAAAAAATATGAAGATCAAAGCTAAATTACTTATGAATTTATTACTGGTTAGTGATTACAGTGATAGGGAGTTGGAATCTGTTTTTAGTTTTGAGGTTGCCATACTGATAAAGTTAAAAAGAAAGGGGGAATATTGAATACCAATGAATGAATCTCTGGTAGATCACAATCCCCCAACCCTCCTTTGCACCAATATATCCGTCTCAATCCCCTCAACCTTAGAAAAAACCACCTGCCGCCCGTCCTGCGAAGCACTGATATTCAAAGGCACATTAATATCCTGCTCATGCTGTCCCACCTCAGTAATAAACACGTTCTCTTGGGTATCAAAGCGATAAAGAAACAGCAACAACTGATGGCCCTGGCGAGCAATATAATAAATCCCTGCTTCAACCACTGCCGGACGATACAGCGCAAGCGAAGGCTGCAAGTATTCCACTGGCAAATTATCTTGCAAGCTGTCAGTTAAAAACTGCTCAACAATCTGGTGGTAACTCAAATACGACGGATTGATCCGATGAATTTGCTCAGCCATTAGGGTAGGGCTGGTGGTGGGAATTTCTTTAACCAAAGCCGTGGTGGCTAGCTGTAAATCATATTGCCAGCGCTGCCAGTTGCCACCGGTCAGGGCTTTAAAGGTGATCTGCTTGCCATCCGTTGACCAGTTGACCGCATCGACACTGTCAAAACCCGACACTATCGGCACCATGTGTTTGCTGAAGGTGTTGATTAAATAAACATTCTGCAAACTGTCGCCGAGCAGAATATTCTCGCCATTGGCCGACCACAATAAATAGTTGGGCACGATGGATTCATCCAGATTAGCCAACAGGCTGGCGGCCTTTTTATGTTTGTGTTTAAGCCAAATTTCGACATGTTTTAAACCGTCCATCGAACGGCGTTGATAAGAGACAAAAGCGGTCTGACGGCCATCGGGCGATATCGCTGGCAATATATCGGTGCGAGCCGACGACGATAATTGGCGACTTCTTAATTGTGGTTGCTCGGTCAATGAATTGAGGTTTAGAGTATACAAGTTGATGTTGATCAAACCTTCGGCGTGGGCCAGTTGGCGGGTAACCGGGTTTAAATCGATATCAGGAATAAACCCCATCGGTAAATGAACTATTTCACTGTCACCGCCCAATGACATCAGACGTAAACTATCGTTACCAAGCCAGAACGTGCTGTTATCGTTGCCGTTCTTGTTGACAAAGTCCCATTTCAAGCCCCAGTAATCTCGTTGGTTGCTTTGAATTATTCGGGTGCTGAAATTGGTCAAATTGAGCAGTCTTAGCTGATAACCCGCAGGTTGTTGTTTTTCGACCATTAGCACTTGCTGGCTGGTTTTGTCGATATCCATTAGCACCGGATGATACTTGGGATAATGTTTGATGTCTTGCACTGTGGGCTGGCGTTTGTCGAGCGTCGGGGTGGATAAGGAGATTTTTGACAGCACTGGCTCGTTGTCTTGCCAAGTGCTGATATACAGGGTATCTGAAGCAATCCAATGCATTTTTTGGCGGCTGTAACCAACCGCACATTCACCAAGATGAAAATCAGGGCTAAGCCGCCAAGTTTCTACCGGATTGGCCACCGACATAATGCGAATATCGCAGCTGATAGGATCGTGGCGGTAATATATCAACCAACGGCCATCTGGCGACCACTCTGGTGCCTGCTCTGAATAACCAGTGCTTTTGATCGAATGAATCGACTCAGTTTGCGAGTCGTATACCACCAAATCCATTTGGGCGCGATTTTCTGCGGTCTGACTAAAAGCGAGGTAGCGGCCATCGGGTGAGTAGCGTAAAAAGCTTTCTGGCCCGGGCACCGAGGTCAATCGTGATTCATACTGATAACGAGGCACATCAATGCTTGGTTTGGCCAGCTCTATCACGCCAAAGGTCAATAATGTGGCGACAACCGCGCTGCTAATGGCGATGGTGATTTTTGATTTATGGGTTAATGGACTAGTGGTTTGGACAGGGTTTTGGGCATTGTCCGCTGGCGGCTCAGGGTACGTTACATCGGCAATCAGCTGATAGCCCACTTTGGGCACGGTACGGATAAATTGTGGGGTGCCTTGTATATCTTGCAGTGATTTTCGTAATTGGGTGACGGCTTGAGAAACAGAGTTGTCGCTAACAATGGTGTCGGGCCATAACACGTTCATGATCTGATTGCGCGAAACCGGATTGCCATGGTTGTCGAGCAATAATTTGAGCAAACTGAGCTGGCGGGCCTCGATATTCTGCCAGTTGCCGTCGATTAACAGCTTGAGGCTTAAAAAATCGACCTCAACCGTGTTAAGCTTTACTTTTTCAACGGTTTTATCTGGCATATAAGTTTGGCATATAAAAGGCTAAAAACTTCTTGTTATCAAATGGTCAATAGGGGCAACACAGAGTATTATGAACGGCCACCATTTTAAGCTGTACTGGCACACAGACTCAAGGCATTAAACCGAGGATATACCATAGTATGGTCGATTTATTTCACTGGCGTGTTATTTTTGTTGCCATATTGGCATTTTGCACCGTCAATAGTTTCGCTGCTCCCGAAGGCTCAGACCCACTTGAAACCATTCAAATCCGTGGTATTCGCGGCAGTGTGGTGCAATCTATCAACACCAAGAAACAAAGTGACTCGATTGTTGATGCCATCACCGCCGAAGAAATTGGCAAATTCCCCGATAAAAATGTCGCCGAATCCTTACAACGCATCACAGGGGTGTCATTAACCCGGCTCCAAGGTGAAGGCGAACGCATCGGTGTTAGAGGCACTGCCCCGAGTCAAAACCGCACCTATATTAATGGCCAAACCATCGCCTCGGCCGATTGGTGGATCTCCGCCCAGCCCAATCGGGGTTTTAACTACACCATGTTACCCGCCGAGATCGTCAGCTCATTAGAAGTGCATAAATCGCCCCAAGCCGACCACGATGAAGGTTCTTTAGGCGGCTCAGTCAGCATCAATACCCGCACCCCGTTAGATACGCCGGATCAGATGTTTGTCGGCACCGCCCAATTGCAATACAACGACGTATCAGAAGAAACCGACCCGCAACTGTCGGCGTTATATAACTGGATCAACCACGATAATACTTTTGGCGCATTGGTATCGGTGACCCGCCATGAACGCAGTTTACGCCGTGATGGCCTCGAATCTTGGGGCTGGACCAGCCGAAATTTCAATGAGGATGCCGCAGGTCATTTGGTTGAAAGCAAAGAGGCTGATGCCGACCACACCAACATTTGGAGTCCGGGCGGCGGCGGTTCGGCGGTTTTTCAGCAGCAAAGGGTACTTTCGAGCGCGATGTTATCGTTGCAATATCAGCCCAACGTTGATTGGAATATCGAGTTAAATAGCCTCTATTCGACCCTAAATGCCGACAATACCAATCAGAATATGTTGTGGCAGCCAAGCGCCTTTTATAGCAATGGTGGCACTATCACCGATTATCAAATTAATGATAACACCCTGAGTTACGCTGCTTATTCGCAAGTGGACCAAGGCAGCAATAGCTCTAATAGCGCTAATAACTCTAATAACAACAGCTCGATGGAAGCGATTTGGCGGGCGTCGAGAATTGAAACCGGCATTATTCAGCTGTTGCTAGAGCATGACTATGACTATTGGCAAACCTCCTATCAACTCGGCTTTACCCGTGCCACCGGTGGCACCAATCAGGATTATACTTCCCAGTGGTCGGCCAACACTGAATATGCGGTGGACTTAACCCATCGTAAAGACATTCAGGTGCGTTATGAGACCGATCCGTTGCAAGCCAATGCTTGGCAAATTAGCGATGTGCGCTGGGACAAGCAGAATTCAACCGATCAAGAACTGTTTGCTCAGGCCGATTTTGAAGTGCGGCTCGACCGACCCTATATTCAATCAATTCAATTTGGTGGCAAATACAAACGCCATCAGCGGGATTTTTTACGTATTCGCTCTCGAAATGGCGTTGCATTGGCGGCGGATTTAGATTGGACGCTAGCCGATTATAGCGCACCTTTTCCATCCCATTATTTAACCGATGTTGGTTCTGACCAGACCGTTAAAGCCTTTACCTTTGCTGATGTGACGGCGCTGGATAAGGCGTTTAAAACGTTGGACTTTAGCCATAGCGAAGAGCAACCGAGCAGCTTTGATATTGTTGAAAGTAGTTATGCGTTTTACGGCAAAATGAATATGGTCGGCCAAAGTTACCGGGCAAACGTGGGTGTGCGGGTAGTGCATACTCAACAGGATGCAGCGGCTTTTCGTCAAATTGGCGCGGATGAAACGGCGTTAAGCGATCATCTGTGGTTTAGCAACGAAAAAAACTACACCGATATTTTACCGAGCATCAACATTGCCATGGATTGGAGTAAAGAAGTGGTTTTTCGTTTGTCGGCGTCTAAAGTGATGTCGCGACCGGAGTACCATCACCTGATGCCATCGACCAACTACAATGTGACTCAAGCGCAAGGCGCGGGTGGTAATCCGCAGCTAGACCCGTTCAGAGCGACCAAGTTTGATGTCAGTCTTGAATGGTATTTTGATGAAGCGTCGTTGTTTTCAATCGCGTTGTTTCAGCAAGAGGTGAAATCGTTTATCGATATCAACCGCAGCATCGAAGAATACGAAGACATCGACATGGTGATCAGCCGACCCGTCAACGGCAGCGGTGGCAGCATTTATGGCGCAGAGCTGAGTTGGCAACAAGAACTTTTATATGGTTTTGGCGTGATGGCCAATTACACCTATGTGCAGGGCGAGCGCAAAGATTTGGCGACCGGCTTAGACGTTGAAATCCCCGGTAATTCTGACCATACTATGAATCTAACCACCTACTTTGAAAACGACTGGTTAAGCACCCGTTTGTCGTATAATTTTAGAACTGAATTTGCCACGGGTGTCGGCGAAGCAATCACAGATGATTTCGGCCAGTGGGACATTAATGTTGCCTTTATTTTAAGCGAAACCACTTCACTGGTGGTGGAAGGCATTAATCTTACTGATGAAATTCTTTACACCTATGAGCGCAATGAATACGCTCCGGTTGGTATTTACCGTAACGGCAGGCGTTTTTATGCGGGTGTGCGGTTTAGCTTTTAAGGTATAACTGAATGAAATATTTAGCTTTCCTAGTGCTGTTTTTATTGTTCAAAACTGCGTTTGCCGCCGACCTTGAAGTCACCTATGTTAGCCCTGAGGGAGAAAAGGATCACCGCCAGGGTTATTTTATCAAGCTGGCCAACAGGTTGAACTTAAAGGTCATGGCGCGAAAATGCCACAGGGGCGCGCCATTAGTTTGCTGAGTCGCTCGGTCGAGTTAGATGTATTGTGGACTGCGACCACCGTGGCACGAGAAAAAGCCTTGTTGCCTGTGCGTATTCCATTGTTAAAAGGGCTATTGGGTTATCGGGTGTTTATTATTCGTGCCGGGGACCAGGCAAAATTTGCCGCGATTAACACCCTAGAGCAGTTGCAAGCACTCACCGCAGGGCAGGGCCATGACTGGCCGGATACCCAGATTTTGCGAGCCAATTTTGTTAAGGTTGAAACCACGTCGACTTATGATGGTTTGTTTGCGATGTTAAAAGCCAAGCGCTTTGATTATTTTCCTCGTGGCGTTAACGAAGCCTGGGCGGAGTTGGCATCACATCAGGACAAAGCTTTTATGGTCGAAAAATCTTTGTTGATTCACTACCCGCTGCCGACCTACTTTTTTGTTGCCCCCGGCAATACCGCACTGGCCAATAGGCTCGAACAAGGTTTGCGTATGGCGCAACAAGACGGCTCTTTTGAGCAGCTATTTTACGCTTATCTTAATAGTGATGATGGGGTTAAACTTGATGGGCTGAAAGACCGAAAAATGATTAAGCTAGTCAATCCTTTTTTACCAGTTTTAACACCGGTTGATGAGAAAGACTTGTGGTATTAGGCGGTATTCGCATTATGTTTAGCGAAATGTCGAGCCATCCCGACCTACGTAAAACTAGGGTTAACTGGCAATAGCTGTTATTATGTCGTCTTCATTTAATCTATAGGAACATCCATGTCGAAGTTATTTTTTCAAGGCCGTATCGACCCAAGGCAAAATCATGAACGTTATGGTTACAATCCCGACCGTAATATTAAACTTGGTTCAAAAGCGCAGCCGTTAACTTTAAGTGTTCAAACTGAAGAGCGAGAAGTCGAAATAGCCGCGATTTTAACCGAACATGCACTTTTTGCCGACATTGATGTGAACCCGAAAGTTGATGAAAATATTGTTGAATTGGACGCTGTGCTTAATAAGCCTAAAACCCAGATAGTTGAAAAAACCCCAGACAGAAATGATCCTTGCTCTTGTGACAGTGGCAAAAAATATAAAAAGTGTTGTGGCAGATAGTTCTGTTGACGCTTATCGGCTAATTGTAATGTTGGATTGAATGGGAGCTGGTGGGACAATCCATTTTAATGTGAGACCGCTCTAGCGCTTTAGCTGGATTGAAATGAAGAGCCGCTTTGATTGTTGTATTTCAGGCATAAAAAAGACCGATATAGAATCGGCCTTTTTTATTTAAATTGTATCAGTAGCAGTCATACATAACTAAAGAGCTATGTCCCTCCACTAGACGCCAAGGTAGGTTGATACGCCCGTCCCAAGACCAATGGTTTAATGCTAACGGCTCCTGATTGATATGTCAATATTCAATTGTTGGCATATACCTAGTCAATCAAATTGGTGTCGTATATCTTCAACCGTTCCGTCAAGTCCTAGAAAGTCACCAATTTTCAAATTCAGGTTGTACATGCAATGCCTCAATTGCGAAATCGTAACTGCCAATAACGAACCAGGGAAACCTTACCAACCCAAACCTCCCCAATTAACAAAAACCTCATAAAAATCAACCCCCTATAAACTGGCATCACTTTTGTTCTACCACTACCCATCAAGCAATGATTTTCGCATTAAAGAGGTGGTTATGGACATCAAACGATCAGCAGCTAATACCAACAGTGCTAGCAGTAACAACGCCAACAAACGACCAGCCGGCCGTTACCGCAGGTTTATTGCTGTGCATCTGGTTATGGGCGCAACCGTCTGGAGCGCAAAAAGTAGCGCAGAGCGATATTTGGAGCGATCAGATTCGTCAAGGTGATTTAGCGATGCAGGTGGATGGATATGGCAAGCTTAAATCGAAATTACAACGCTTGCTCAGTGCGCCGACTAACGCTACAGTAGATGAGATTGTGTTAAAACCCGGTGCACTAGTGAATGCACAAAGTGTGATTTTGCGCCTCACCAACCCAGATATCGAGCAGCAACTTAAAGATGCTTATCGTGAGTTGGTTAACCGTAAGACCCTTTATCGTCAGCTGGAACTTGTGGTTGATGAGGTGGGCACTAGGATTGGACAAAATCAAATGAATTTGCGCGTATCTGTTCAACAGAACGATTCAACCGATGTGCGTTCGCGGTTGTACTTAACAGATACATTGTTTCCTGCATTGATTGGTAATCTTCTTGCGACATCATAACGACATTACCCAATCCTTGGTTCGTTATCAAGATTGGTTCATGGTTATCAATAACATTTAAAACAGTCGATTTAAAATCCGCCCTGACCTCACTCATGCTTAATGTATTCATGGTTATCCTCATCATTCATATCTTTTCTCATCGTACAAAGCTTGGTACGTTAAATCAAGAGTCGATATAGAACCATCATTAAATAACATTTGAATGTGCGCAGTTGCCCATAGGTTACTACGGCATTCCATCGCAAGTTTTGGGTTTATTTAATTTTTCCTCCTAAATAATCCAACTAAACCAAGCAGAAGATAAAACCCCATAGACCCACCACTGCTGCTACTGCGAGAGGTACTATTGCCAGTGCTGTTAACTGGCTTGGCATTCACTGTGATCGCAAAAGCAGTCAACGATTCATTGGCACCTGCGGCATCGGTCACGGTGATGATAATATTGTTAAATGTGCCAACATCGGTGCTGCCGGGGGTGCCGCTCAAGGTGCCTGTTGCAGTATCAAATGCACTCCAACCGGGTTGGCGGTTAATCGAAAATGTTAAATTGTCGCCGTTATCTTCATCGCTGGTGGTGGGGGCAAAATGATAAGCACTGCCCTCGGTCAATGTGGTATCAGGATTGCCCGATAAGGTGGGCGCATCGTTGACATTCACCACGGTGAGATAAAATGTCGGCAGCGTGCTGGTAAACTCACCGTCATTGACACTGATACTGATGCCTTCGCTGGTGCCGACATCCTCATTACGGGGTGTGCCGCTCAACCTGCCGTAGAAGGGTTAAAACTGGCCCATGAGGGATAACTGCTGATGTGATAAGTCAGATTATCGTCATCAGCATCCCAGGCCAGCACACTGAAATGATAACTGACATCTTCGTCAATATCGGTCATAGGGCGACCGGCAATAGAAGGTGCACTATTGTTGAGCACCGTCACCAACTCTGATTCTATTGCCGGGGTGAGGCGGGTTTGATTGAACGAGCCAGTGCCCTCGGGCAGCGTAATAAAAAAGCTGCCGTTGCCAGTAATATCACTGACGGTGATCATTGGCGATAAGGTGTCAGTGTCTGCCAGCGATAGGGTGCCGCTAACACCTGTACTGGCGTTTAGGGTGATATCACCCAATTGCAGATTGACGCTATCAATACCGCTATATTGCAAAGCAAAGGTGACCGGGCCGTTGCTGGCGCTTAAGGTCGATGTTGTCATGGTGACCCAGGGTAAGTTAGCAAATGGCTGAGTGATTGGTTGATTGGCATTACCATGGTAATCGGTTAGCGCACCGGCGGCGACAGACACATGAGCGTTGGTGGTCAACGGCGCTTGCAAGCCAATGGTATAGTGATTGCCAGATCCGGTGAGTGAAGCAATCGGACCATTAACGCTGATTTCATCTTGCTCAAGGCCGTACACGGCTTCACTAAAATAAAGCTCGATGGTGTCGTAACCATCATTGAGTTCGCTGCGGGTGACGACAGGTTTTGGGTTAATGATAAATCTGGCCATCATTGGTTCGCTGTTGTCGGTGGCAAGACCTTTGGTGAAGCTAAAGGTGGTGCTAAGTGTCCCCTCGGTTTGATGATAGCGCAATTGGTTGGCGCTTAACGGGGTCATGCCAACGGTGCTTTGTGCGGTTAATACGTCTTCGTCTTCGTCGCGGCTGCCGTTTTGGTTGAGATCAAGATACATCTCGCCAGATGATGGCACTGTGGTAAGGGTGATTTCATTGAGGTTGGCGACATCATCAGCCGTTAACCATAGGTCTTCGCTGTGAATGACCGCTGAGTCACCTTGATTAAAGCGAATGGTCGCTCTGTTATCTGCCCACAGTAGCGGAATATCATTAGACAGTTTTTGGCCACAGACCAGTAAATAGCTGTCATCAGTAGCACTGGCTAGCGATGGCAAAAAAGCGCTTAACTGATTTTCATTGGCCAGGGGCAGTGATAGGCTGCCATTGCTGCCAAACTGTGAGTCTAGCGCTCCGTTTGCATTGATTCGACTGATAACAGTGTGGACAATCTTTTGCTGCACATTTCTGATATCCGTTAGCAGCAGGTTACCATTGATATCTACATCCAACCTAGACTGTTGCTCCCACCATGAAGCGAGTGGCAAGTCAGGTCTGGCTTCACCATTGTCGCCAAAACTACGGTCGATACTACCATCACTGAATAACCGAGTGGCAACATAAGCGGTGTTGTTGCTGTCTTCCAGTAACCGCAATCCGACCACAATGATGTTGCCATTGATATCTGTGGTGAGATGCATTGCGCCCTGATGCCAGTGGCTAAACGGTGCGCTGAGTACTGCGCTACCGTCATTAAAGGTCGTGTCTGTAGTGCCGTTGAGGTTTAACCGTACCACAGCGTTAGTCTGTTCGTTGGTTTCATCATTGACCAGTTTGCCAGCCAACAAGATTTTGTCACCATTGCGTTGCATACTATTGGGGCGAAAATTGATATCGGTGAATTTAATACTGCCGTAATTACCAAGGTCGCCCAGTACCTTTCCTTTGTAAGTATATTCGGTATATCCCAGTCGAAACTGACGGGTGTCTATTTCTTCGTATGCACCGATGAAAATCAGGTGATGATTATCATCGTAAAAAGGCGGCTGTACCTTTTGTAATGGGTTGTATAATATCCCATCGTCGGCAAATTGCTGATCTAACTGACCTTGTGAATCGTATCGCACCATGAAAAATCCGCCGATACCATTAGATGAAGCGAGATAAGAACCATCAGATTGGGGCAAAATATGGGTTAGTAGATTAGGGCTATTACTGCGGGCAATGGCGACACCGTTATCGGCGAAATCTTGCTGCCATTGTCCGGCCGAGTTAAATTTGAGCATTGTAAAATCGCCCCTGTTGCCACCTGCGACAATGTTATTGTGTTGATCTATGGTGATAATTGTGCCATTCATCGGTTGGGTAGGGGTATGATCGGTTAGCACAAAACCTTTGTCACCAAAGATTAAATCGGGTTGACCGAGCGAGTCAAAGTGACCGCTATATATGTCCTTTGACTCGTTGGCCGCATTGACAATTGAGGCGGTGACACGTAGTTGGTGTGCGTCGGTGATAAAGTAAAAAGGGTCGTAGTCGTCGATATCGTAATCACTGATAAGGGTGCCGTTATTGCCAAAAGTATCGTCAATGGCACCATCGGCTTTGAATTGGCTCTGCTGGTAACTAAAACCGATGTTTTGATTGCCACTTTGCCGCACTGTTAATCCGGCGAGGTAAATCGCATTATTTTGCTCAATCACCAGATGATTGCCGCCAATACTACCGACTTTGCCGTTATCACCAAAATCAGTATCTAAGGTGCCTGTGGCATCGAATCGTAGCAATGTCGATTGGTTTTCAATTCTGCCCTGCACCACAATTTTATCATCACTATTAACTGCCATCGCATCAGCCCCATCAAAGCCATTAGTGTCTACCAGCACTGTGCCTTGATGGCCAAATGAGGTGTCGACTAGGCCCTTGGCGTTGAGGCGCATCAGGGTAAAATCGCTGGATAATAGCTGCTCAGTCTCAGATAAATGGTTTAGCTGTCCGGCGATGACAATATTGCCCTGATTATCCCAGTCATAAGCATTGATGGTGGTGGGGATTCGGGCGATTCCATCACCGTCGCCAAAAGTTTGATCTCGTTCGCCGGATTCGGTGATGAGTGTCAAGGCGTGGACAACACTGGGTGGTTCACTATCACCAAAGAAGGGATCATTGCGGGTGGCCAGTAATAGTTGGTTGTTGTTATCAATTTGTATGTCCAGCGGCACGGTGTTGTTATGAAAAAGAACGGGCACAAATATTTTACCGCGACCACCAAAATCAGGGTCTGGCGTGCCATTATCCGTAAATCGCATCAGGGTGACTTGTGCTGAACCAAAAACCGCTGATTCGTTGAGCAATAATATAATTCGGTCTTTGTGATCAAGTTTAATTTTGGTCGTAACGGCAAAAAAATCAGTTTGGTAGGTGACCACACCTTGGCGACCAAAAGTTTGATCTAAGCTACCATCACTCAGGTAACGAGTGATGGTGTTATAGGTGCTAAAGCTATCGGTGAGATTATATGCACTGACCAGTGTTCTACCCACATTATCGGAGGTGATGTTGGTCGCGTTATTTGAATTGCCAATCAATGCCGCTGGAACGGGCGCGGGCAAAATGCCGTTGATGCCAAAGTCCAAGTCAGGTTCGCCGGGTGGATTGATAACCGCATAACCGACAAAAACGGTGAATAATAAGGAGATGAATAGCAACTTACTTGCTAAGCCTTTGCGGTTCCTTGGATGGAGAGTGTTTAACATTGTTTGGTTTCCCTTGGTACTGTGTCTTCTTTCATTGTAAATCAAATGTTAGTCGATAACCCTGATTTCGCCAGAAATTGGCGGCAGTTTGGTTGTCGGTATTATGTAACACTTAATGGGTGAGGCTTTTATACAAAGGCTAGGTTTTGAGCGAGGAATGCTAATGAAAATACTGGTTGTTGATGATCTGCATGCAATGCGTAGGGTGATTTGTCATATTCTCAGATCGCTGGGTTACCGTGAGATCACCCAAGCTGAAGATGGTGCCTCAGCCATTGATAAATTAAACCGGCAACAATTTGATTTTGTGATCACCGACTGGAATATGCCGGGCACCTGTGGTCTTGAATTATTAAAGTATATTCGCGCCAATCGCAGGTTTGCTAAGCTGCCAGTGTTGATGATCACCGCAGAAGGCAGTCGTGACAAAGTACTTGTTGCCGCCAACGCCGGGGTGAGTAGTTATATCACCAAACCCTTTTCGGCCGCTATATTGTCGCGGAAAATTAATAAGCTATTCCCACAGGCGGTGTAGGTTGCCATTAACAGAATTTCCGCTAGAATGAGGACCAACAGCCACCCGCATATATAGCACTAAAGGTCCACAATGATTGCCCCGGAAAAAATCCTTATCGCTGATGACCATCCGCTGTTCAGGCGAGCATTGCTCGAAATCCTCAAATCGAAATTATCGGCCACCCAGTGGTTAGAAGCGCAAACGGTTGCAGAGCTTGAGGCATTATTGCACGACCACAGTGAGGCGGACTTATTACTGCTAGATTTGAATATCCCCGGTGCTCACGGCTTTAATACCTTGATTCATGTGCGCAGTCATTTTAGCCAAATACCCGTGGTGGTGGTGTCGGGTTATGAAGACAATGACACCATTGCCAAATCAATGGAATATGGTGCGGCGGGATTTATTCCCAAGTCGACCCCGGTTGAACAAATTGTTGAGGCGATTGAAAAGGTGTTGATGGGTGAGTTATGGACGCCCAATGATGAGTATTTGTCAGTGGCATCTGCTTTGTCTGATATGGCTGAACGGGTCGCTTCGTTAACCGGGCAACAATATCGCATTTTGATGATGTTTGCTGAAGGGTTGTTGAATAAGCAGATTTCGTATGAGTTGAGTGTCTCTGAGGCGACAATTAAAGCCCATGCCAGTGCGATATTTCGTAAGCTAGATGTGCGCAACCGTACTCAGGCGGTGATTGCGATTAGTCAGTTGGATTTGTCACAGGGTCGGCGGTCGATTTGATATTCACCATGCGCCCGATTTACACCGACTATAAATCATCGGCAACACCTTAAAACAACCTCTTCAAAAATGCCGAAAACTCAATGGCCAATGGCTTGTTACCATCCAATGCCCTAGCGGTTATCGCTTGCCCAAGTGGCATACCTGGTTCATTTTGCCATGCCAGAAAAGTGTGAATGACCGCTTTGGCGTGGTGGTTGTCGATGAAGCTGGTGACCTTCTGTGCCTGAGCTTTGCCTACACATTCGGATGCCACAGCGAGTGATTCTTCATCAATTAGGCGATGACAAAAATCTTCAAGCATTCCATCAACATTATTATCCGGCATAAACCAGATACCAATGGTCGGTTTTCCCTGCTGTTCTATAATGGTGCCATTTGAAGTAGGTTGGGTTGGCAATACATAACCTTCTTTGGTCAATCGTTGATTTACAGCATCCCATTTCGCGCTCAGGTTTGGATTGTCAGCGTCGAGTACGATACCAATGGTATCAATGGGTTCGGCACCTGCGATAAGTGCCGACATTTTCTTTAAAACCTTTTTGTCAGAACCACAATCATAGAAACCGAACACCTGTGGTACAGCGTGCTGTTTACATAAAGAAAGGATGACATGGCAATCATTTTTTCCCTCTGCTAACAGTACTTTTTCGCCCTTATGTTTAAAATCCATCATTAACGCACCTCAACATCCGTTTCAATCGAGTCACTAAGCAATTCGAAGTCGTATTCTCTGATTTGGGCGTGGCCATCTTCTTTAGTGACTCGCATAAAGTGTCCTGATGTTTTATGGTCGCCCCAAACTTTTTCAAAGCTGTTGATGCAATCACGGCTATGGGTTGAGCAGAATACTTGCACATTTAGTCGTTTAGCCAAGGTGAAAACGATATTCCAGACGTCATTTTGGATGCTCCAATGTAGGCCATTTTCAAATTCGTCAATCATTAATACACCATCTTTGGCGCATACTAGGCAAAGGATGATTTGGAAAACTCTATTCATGCCATCGCCCAAGCTTCTGAGCGGTAATGTTTCATCAACATTGGCAATTCTTATGATTGGAATTCTACCTTGTGTGTTGTCAATATCACTGTTTTGCACAAAAGTCAGACCAATGATCATCGGCTCTATCAGCTTTAAACCTTCGATCACTTCCTTTTCAAGCTCGGTTAAACTGATGCTGTCCCAAAGTAGCGATGCTTCTACATCAGAGATACCACAAGTTGGAATTGATTGGTAAGGAGTCTCTATATTGCTGTTATGGTTCACCTTTTTGCTTAATTCGATTAGATCGCTTTCTAATGAATACAACATTTTAAGGGATGAACCTTCTTCAAGCACGAGGTACCTATCAATAAATTGGCTATTAAGTTGTTCTAGTTCATCTGGGTTTGGAATTCTTTGCGTTTTTCCGCCATGTTTGTTCTCATCATAAATATAGGCACCAGTTCTGATATGGAAGCTATCTGCGCCAGAGGATAATTTGAAACCTTCTTCATGTAGTCCAGGCATTTTATGACCTTTAAATAGGTGGCGTATCAGGTGAGCTGATAATTGATGGGGATGATAATTCTGTCTTGGATCCCAACTCTCCTGTCTTGTATATAAAATATCAATCAAAACCTCTGCCGACATTTTTGAGAAAAAAAGCACAAAGGCTTCAAGCAAAGCACTTTTACCCGCACTATTTTTACCAACAATCAGATTCACATGGCTTAAATGGTTGATTTCTATGTTTTCAAACAGCCTGAAATTGTTGATTTTAAATTGTGAAATCATTGTTCAATATCTCTTATGGACAGGTGACAAATCATGGTGATAGATATTTGTCATTGATGTTGCTCATTATTCCTTATTTTGCTGGAGTAACCAAGCGATTACTTTTCTTGACGATAAGACCATCAATCCAAATAATTCCTCTGCAACTGCTTAGCCAGCGTCGCACTAATCAAAGCCCGTAGAGCCGCTGGTTTCACTGGTTTTTTCATATAACTAAACCCAGCCGTAATAGTCTGTTCTTTAACATCACCATCGGTGGTCGCGGTAATCAAAATTCCCGGCGTCGTTATGCCACTATCACCCTGTAACGCCGACAGCAACGTCAGACCATTGTGCTCAGCATCCGGCTGGTTGGTGAGCTGGTAGTCGGCCAAAATAATATCAATATCATCACCATGTTGGCTAAATACCTGTTGCGCTGATGCAAAGCTGTCGGCTGAAAATATCTGGCATTGCCAAGCTTGCAACAGCTGAATCATTGCGCCGAGTACGTCAGGGTCGTTGTCGATGCACAGCACCGTGACATGTTGCAGGCCGACCGGTTTGACTGCGGCGATTTGCGGCTGAACTTGCTGTTTAATTGCTGTAGGAACGGTGATGGAGAACCGACAACCCCGACCTTCGCTCGATTGTAGCGCCAGTGGGTGGCCGAGCAATTGGCTAAAGCTTTTGGCGATGCTTAGTCCTAAGCCCAAACCTTTGCTGGTGTTGTTTCCTGCTTGCGGTGTATCGAGTTGAGTAAATTGCTCAAACACCATTTGCTGTTTGTCGGCGGCAATGCCCGGCCCATTGTCGATGACTTCGATGCTGAGTTGGTCTTGTTTGCGCCTGCAACCCAGTACAATTTTGCCACCAGCGGCATACCGAAAGGCATTGCTGACCAGGTTTTGTAAGATGCGACTCAACAATTTTTGGTCGCTGTTGACCCATAAGCTGCTGGAGATGCAACGAAAAGTTACGTCTTCTTTTGTCGCTTTACTGGTAGAGTGCGCGCTGAATTCTTTACTGATGTCATCGAATAAGTCATTGATGGCAAAGGGTTTGATATTAACATTGATATTGCCGCCTTCAATGCGGGCGATATCCCCCAGCTCTGATAATAACGCGCTGGCGCTTTTAAGTGAGTGCTCAATATTGTCGATTTGCTGTTTATGGCTGGCGTTCAGCCCTTTTTGATGTGATAACGCACTGGTGAATAATCTGGCGGCTTCGAGCGGCTGCATCAGATCATGGCTGCACGCTTTAAGGGTTTGGCTTTTTTTCTGGTGTGATAATTCCGCTTTGGCCCTAGCGCTGTCCAGCTCGCGATTGGTGTGTTCTAGCTGTTGATTGCTTTGTTCCAGCTTTTGCGTGCGCTCTTGCACCCGGGTTTCGAGATCTTGGTTGGTTTCTCTTAATACTTGCTCGGCTTGTCGGTAGGTAGTGACATCGGAAAATATCATCACAAATCCGTTGTCGGGCAAGGGGTTACCTTCTATGCGGATGATTTGTCCGTTTGGCTGGTTGAGTTCGGTGCTGTGAGGGCTGCCTTCTTTGAGGTATTGAATGCGTTTTGCTACCTGACGATCGAGATCGCCTGTGCCACATAATCCCCGTTCGGCGTTAAAGCGAATCAATTGTTCTACCGGACTGCCAATCGTTAACATTGCTTCGGGAAAGTTGAACATTTCGCGATAACGCTTGTTCCAGGCGACCAGTTTTTGTTGGTTGTCGATCACTGATATGCCATCGGCGGCGTTTTCAATCGCACTGTGCAACAGGCTGTGGCTGAACTGTAAGCGCTGGCTCGATGCCTCTTCAACCAATAAGGCTATTTGGTCAAGGGCGATGTCTTTGCCCTGTAATGTTGACGATACCACCAATTGAGCTGAGGAGGCACCCATAACACTGCCGAGGGTGTTTTCAGTACGTTGGATCAGCGCTTGATTGAATTCATCAGTGTCGGTATTTTTGTGGTTAAACTCGCTGAAAAACTGGACAAATGCGGCGATTGCCTTATCTTCTCCGACAAAGCGGGAGGCCAGCAATTGCATTTCACTGGCATTGAGTTTTTTCTTATAGCGAAAGTGAATGCTTGGTTGATGTGGTGACGGTATAAAGTGATTGGCCTGGATGCTTTCTTGCACACTTTGTCGGCTGAGCTGTGATAACCAGATTAATACCCAGACATTGGCCAATAAACTGATTAAGGTGGCGGTGGTATTGACAGGTAGTGGGCTGTTCGACAAAGGTTGTGGGTATAGGCCAAATTGGGGTAAAAAGTTGAGCAATAACCAAAAGCTGAAACCCACGGTTATGCCGCCGATCACCCCGGTTAAGTTGGCTTTACGCCAGTAAAATGCGGCGATCAGCGCTGGGGTTAATTGCGCCACGGCACCAAAAGCCACTTCACCTAGTGATGCTAGGGTGTCGGGCGGTGCTGCCAGAAAAACCCCATAACCCAGCATGATCACCGTCAATACCAGTAGTTTGCGGATCATCAGCAAACGAATACGAAAGCGCGCATAGCTGTTGTCATTGTTTTGCTTACGAAACAACAGCGGAAAAACAATTTCATTGCTGAGCATGATACTCAAGGCGATGGCGGCGATAATCACCATCGCACTGGCCGCAGAGACGGCACCCAAAAAAGCAAATAGGGTTAACCATAATTGGTTTTCTAGCGCAGGCAAAAACAATACATAGGTGTCTGGCGGTACGCTATCGCCCAGCAATAACTGTCCGGCCAATCCCAGTGGAGCAGCAAATAGGGCAAAAATCAGCAAATAAAGCGGGAAGATTATGCGGCTTAATTGGCTGTCTTGCGGTTTTCTTAGCTCAACCACCATCACCTGAAACTGTCGTGGCAGGGTTAAAAAAGCCGCCATAACGATAATCAATGATCCGACCATCGCGCTGATATTGGGCCACTGTAGCAGTTGATCAAGTTGTGCTGATGCGTTTGATTGTTGCCACAATTGCATAGGCGAGTCGTATAACACAAACACCACAAACAAACCTGTGGTTAAAAAGGCGATGAGTTTGACGATAGATTCAAAAGCCACCGCCAGCATCACGCCGGGGTGCCGTTCGGTAACGTCGATGGTGCGGATACCAAAGGCGATGGTAAATCCGCCCAGCAACAGGCTGACGGCCAAACCGATGAAGGTTGGGTCTGAGCTTAAATCACCTTGTAAATGCTGGTATGAATAAACAATGGCTTTGAGTTGTAAGGCGATATAGGGCAGGGTGCCGATGAGTGCCACCAAGGTGACAATCACCGCCAGCAGGTGAGATTTGCCAAAGCGGGCGGCGAGTAAATCGGCAATAGAAGTGAGGTTGAGTTTTAGACTGACGCGAATAATGCGTTGAATAAAAGGCCAGGCAAAAACAAATAACAAGATTGGCCCAAGGTAAATGGGCAGGTAAGAAAACAAATTGGTGGCCGCTTGGCCTGGGGTGCCGAGAAAGCTCCATGAGGTGCAATAGACGCCCAGTGTCAGCGCGTATATCAGCGGTTGGCTGATAGGTAAGCGTTTGTGACGGTATTTATCGCCGATATAAGCGATTAAAAATAGCAGCCCGATATAGCCGATACTGATTGAAATGAGCTGCCAGCCAGCAAACATAAAACCTCGGTAAGTGGATTTAACAATAAAAATACTTTTGCTTTTCTCTGTGTTTCCTCTGTGAACTCTGTGTCTCTGTGGTGGTATGAAAAAGAACAACGAGATTCAACTTTCATTTTGTACCAACCTTATTGCAGCGAACCTAGCTATGAGATAATCAAAACAAAAATTTTGTGGTAAATGATGTCACCTTATCGACTTGTTGTGACAAACTCACCAATATAAGAACCGCCTTTGATATTGGCGATAACCCTTAGTTTATAGCTGGCACCAGGTTTTGCAATGGCTGCGCCGAGTTTTGTCTTGGATTGCCAATAATAGGGGCTTTGAATCATGCCTAATGGGTGGGGCGTGGCCTGACCTTGGCCGTTGACCATAAATAAGGTGGCGGTATCCAGTGGAAACGTTGAATTGATCCGGGTGATGCCATCCATATCAGAAAAACCAAGCTGAAATTTTCCTGATTGCAGCACGCATAGTCCGGCTTTTATATCACATTCGCCTTGTACGGCCATGTTGAATATTTTTTGCTGATCGGCCTCGTGCTCAAGATATAAATCTGAGGCAATATAACCGCCAACCAACAATAGCGGTGCCAAAAGAAAGGCTAATTTGGTGTGTTTGTTCATTGCGGCTTTCCGTGTTATATAGCGTGTTGTAATGATAATTTGGTATGCAAATCAAATGGTAATGTACGGTTACAGGGGCGGACGACTATCCTGTTCTTGGATTAGTCGCCGCCCCTAGGTAATGGTGCGTAGTGCGCACCCTACGTTTATCATGTATTAGTGAGCATGTGCCTCACTAGCAGTACCTGATGGAACACGCATGTTATCCACCATTTGTTGAATATGCGCAGGCGCAGGGCCGGTGAATTTAAGTACGGCAAACGCCACACCAAAGTTCACAAATGCACCTACTGCACCGAAGGCATTTGGCGAAATACCAAAGAACCAGTTCGGCTCAAGGCCACCAAGGAACGAAGTACCCGGAATAAACATAATACCTTTATGCTGGAATACATACAACATGGTGATGCCGATGCCCGATATCATACCAGCAATCGCCGCGGTCCCACTCATCTTACGAGAGAAGATACCCATCATTAATGCCGGGAATATCGATGAGGCCGCCAAACCAAAGGCGAGCGCCACCGTGCCTGCGGCAAATCCAGGCGGATTTAAACCGAGGTAACCTGCGATCAAAATGGCAATTGTCATGACGATACGACTCGATAATAGCTCGTTTTTCTCTGATAAATCCGGTGTTATTATCCCCTTCATCAAATCATGTGAGACTGACGAAGAAATGGCCAGTAATAAACCGGCAGCCGTCGATAACGCTGCTGCAAGACCACCCGCTGCAACCAAGGCAATCACCCAGTTTGGCAGGTTGGCGATGGCTGGGTTAGCCAATACCATGATGTCACGGTCAACTTTGACCATTTCATTCTTTTTGGGGTCGGCCAAATACTGGATTTTGCCGTCGCCGTTTTTGTCTTCAAACTTCAACAGACCGGTTTTTTCCCAGTCTTTAAACCACTGTGGACGCTCAGCATACACTAGGTTTTGACCAGCAACTGGTTCGATGGTGTTCATCAGATTCAAACGCGCCATGGCACCAACAGCAGGCGCTACAGTGTAAAGTAAGGCGATGAAAACCAAGGCATAACCGGCAGAAGCGCGGGCATCTTTTACCGTTGGTACGGTGAAGAAGCGCATGATAACGTGAGGTAAACCAGCAGTACCAATCATCAAAGATAAGGTATAAGCGAACATGTTGAGGCTGTTGCCCAATTGTCCGGTGGTGTATTCTTTAAAGCCTAAATCGGTAACAACCAGATCCAGTCGGTCAAGCAAGTAAACGCCACTGCCGTCAGCTAGGGTGCTACCTAGGCCAAGCTGTGGGATTGGGTTGCCCGTTAACTGCAAAGAGATGAAAACAGCCGGAATGGTGTAAGCAAAAATCAACACACAATATTGCGCGATTTGGGTGTAAGTGATGCCTTTCATGCCGCCTAATACCGCATAAACCCAGACCACACCCATACCAATCGCCAAACCTAGGCCATATTCCACTTCAAGGAAGCGAGAGAATGCTACGCCAACACCTTTCATTTGACCGATGATATAAGTCAAAGAAGCGATGATCAGACAAACCACAGCCACGACACGGGCGGTTTGTGAGTAGTAGCGGTCAAAAATAAATTCTGGCACGGTGAATTTACCGTGTTTACGCATATAAGGGGCGAGTAACATGGCCAGCAATACATAACCGCCAGTCCAACCCATTAAGAAGACAGAGCCGCCATAACCTAAAAAGGCAATCAGACCAGCCATAGAGATAAACGAGGCCGCACTCATCCAGTCGGCACCGATGGCCATACCGTTTTGAATGGGACCAATGCCGCCGCCAGCGACATAGAATTCTTTGGTGCTACCGGCTCTGGCCCACCAAGCGATGGCAAAGTACATCGCAAAGGAGCCGAAAACGGCAATGTAGGTATAGAGTTTTAATTCATCCATCGATTATTCCTCCATGTTGTATTTTTTGCCGAGTTTGCCCATCTGGTGTGAATACCAGAAGATCAACGCGACAAAGGTGTAAATGGAACCCTGTTGAGCAAACCAGAATCCGAGTTTGTAACCACCCAGGTGAAAGTTATTCAATGGCTCTACCAGCAGTAGGCCAAAGCCGAAGGAAACCACAAACCAAATTGCCAAACAAATCTTAATCAGGCGTAGGTTGTCTTTCCAATAAGCGCTATTTCTGTCTTCGTTATCCACGATTGTTCCTCGTATGTTTGATTTTAGTTGTAACATTTTGTAGCTTAACAAGATTTTTACAATGCTCCTATTCAACTTTAGTCTAATACTCTGTTGGAAAAATTGGTGTATACCGCCAGATAATGCTAGCGAAGCGGCGTTGAAGGTGATTTTGTCGTCGTTGTATTGAGCAATCGGATTAATGAAAAAGCCTGCCTAATGGAAATCACATCAACCTAGTGTGAGATATATTGCACATTCACATCAGCCAAAACTGTTTTATGGCCGATAAATAAAGTTATCTTATTGATAATAATAGACATTTAAAAACCATCATAATGGTTGACCAGTATGCGATGGTTTAAAAAATATGAAAATGCATTAAGCTTTATGTTCGATATTAACAGATGGCCTAGCGCAGCATATGCACCAATAGGATGGCCACCGGATCGTCAAAAGGATAATTTTCGTTTATGAGCAGTTACGAATTGAAAAATGAAATCGACATCACCGACATTACTCCAACACTTGCCATGGTGCCAGAAGGTTGCCCGAGCGATTGTCCAGTATTACAATCGAGCCAGACCACGGCAATACAAATTGCTGCTCAGGCACAGTCGTTGTTTCAGGGTTTTTTGAATTGTCTGCACAAACTCGAACCCGATAGCGAGTTTGGTCCAGAGTCGAAAAAAGGTTCGACCATGTTAGGGCATTTTACCAGCAAACTTGATTTGGCCCTCGCCACAGAATATACCCACGCCAGTCAATGTGACTATGTGCAACAGGGCGGCACCTGCTTTAAAGATTTCAATCAGCAAAAAGAGCGCAATGATGAAACCCTCGAAGACAATGCGCTACTGCAATCAAAATGCCAGACACTCGAAAATAAAGTCGAGCGACTGCTCAACGAATTATCAAAACGACGCACTCAGTATAATAACCGGGTATTGGTGCAAATCTTAATTGACCAATATAAAACCATGCTTGATGCGGGAGATAATGACAGCTTTTTTGATATGGTGCCCAGAGATCAGCTGGCCACATTTTTGCCTTTTTTACGCAATATTGTCCTTGGCCCAGCCATTGCCAATCAATTTGATGCTGAACTGACGGTGGCGCTTGAGCAATACACTGACCACAATGGTCATATTGATGCAAGGATTTGGCATGAGGTGATGATTGATGAACAGGTTGTCAATATCATGCTGTGGTTGAGGGAGGCATTGTGTGAGCGAAGCCAGCGCAGAAAGGCTTTTCGCACCCTGTTGCAACGACAATCACCCGTCAGTGAAAAGAAGCTGCCCATTTTAATTGCCATGTTTGAAACTATGGGATCGGTTGCCATAGCTTCTTAAGGTTACCTTTAAACCATCATTTAACCCAGCAAAACTCACGGCTTTGAATACTTTACTACATTGCGGTAACGACTAGGCGCAGTTAATTGATTGTATTCGCTTTTTTCAGTATGGTAGGACGATACTAAAACGCTGGATTTTTGATGATGGATAACCAATCTTCGTTACCACCGACCATTGCCGATTTGCCGCTTGAGGCGCAAGTTAATGTGATGTTTGAGGTAGCGCCTTATCTGCAAGCTAAAATCAAACAACATTGTGACTTGGGTGACCAAACCGAAGCGCAAGGATTGTTGCAAGTATTAAGGTTTTTAGCGCTAATTAATGACAATACCCCGGCGGTGTTAACGCCAAGCGAACGGGTAGATCAGATTTGGCATCAATTGATTCTTTGCACTAAGTTATATAGCCAATACTGTACGACACTTTATCGCCAGTACCTGCACCACACGCCATCAGATGAAACGCAGCAGAATCATCAGCAGTTTGAGCTGTGTTTGCAGCAATACCATCAACGTTTTGGCCAGCCTGATCCATGGTTTTGGGGCGCACCATTGTTGGTGTCGACTGCCGGCGCCTGTTCGGGTTGTGAGAGTTAATCAATATGTAGCTGTTCAGGGGGCTTAGATTTCGTTTCAGAACAAGGCATTTTCGCACGGAAAATAGGCGCATATAGGAAATATGCAACTGTTTGAGTACGAAAATAACGCCGTTATGGTGCGAAAGATAAGTGCGCTGAATAGTTACATTAATATAGGGAATTGATCATGTTATTTACCAGTAAAATATCACTGCAACCCAAGCTTGAAGTAATAACCACACGCACTGCACCGACCAAGATTTTTGCCAAAATGTTTCATGCACTGACATTTGGTATTACCTCAGACAAAGAAAAACAACAAACTTTTACCGCAATTTCGATGCTGCAAGAATTGAATGTGGTGCTGCGTCAGCAGAGCATCAACAATATTGTTCGTCTGGCCAAAGATGGCAACGACTTTTATTATGATGCCCATAGCCGAGATAACGATCTTGGTGAAGCGATGAAAGAATTCAATATGAACACCGATCACTTTGAAGCCACCTTGTTTAATGATTTATATTTAGTGCTGGAGCATGAAGATCGTCAGCTGCGATATTTGATTGAAATCGAGGTAAAACGGGTTCACAAAGAAGACGAGATGCCGATTAATATCAATATTAGTGGGGTGATAAAGAACCTCAGTGCTCAGGATGGCGAATCAGAGCAAGCATTACAGCAGCGTGTCAGCACACTGTTTAGTAAAAAATCAGCGTATGAGCAGTATGTTAAGGGTTTTCGCACCCATTTCGATGGTTTTAGTAATAACCTTGAGCAGGCTTTTCGTAAGTTAATTCGTTGCGAAGAGGTGAATCATCAGCACAAAGTTCAGGTGTTACGTCCTCGTCAACTAGGTAAAACCTGCGTCAGTGATAAACGCTGCGCACCATCGGTTTATCACGGTTATCCGGGCTGGGATGGCGCGGCGTTATATACCTTCTTTTGGCTGTCGATGATGAATGATGTTGGTGCCGAGGTCATGGATTTAGATGTTATCAGCGATAGCTCTGAGGTTTTGCTAAGTGTTGGTGAAGAGGCTATGGACGTTGCTGAATCAACGGTTTTTGATAGCAGTATTGACCAGCAAGATTTGGCTGTTGTAAACGATACCGATGGTTTTGATGTGGGTAGTACAGATGATGACTCAAGCAGTTGGTTGAGTTTCGGTGGCGATTCGGGTGGCGATTCGGGCAGTTGCAGTGGTTCGAGTTGTAGTAGTTGCGGCGGCGGTTGTGGGAGTTAGTTTACTGCTTGTTATTGAACAATTTTATAAGACATCAAGCTATAAGACGATGATTTTCCTTCGATTCTAAACATATCCTTGATTTCACCGTACTGCTCAAAACCAAAACGCAGATATAACTGCCGTGCCGGATCATTTTCAGATAATACACATAAATCGATATATTCAATAGTGGTATTTTTTTTGACCCAATCCACCATGGCGCTGAGCAGTTTGGTGCCTAAACCTTGTTTGCGTACATTACGATCAACCCCCATTCCCAGTAGCGTTCTGTGTTGTGTATGATTCTCTGGATGGGCACGAATATCAATGTGTCCGATGATGTTGTTTTGTCCGTCTAGGGCAATCCACAATCGACGCCAGCCTGTTTGAGCTGTTGTAGGAGAAAGCGTCTGTGATATACCATCGCTGAAACGACCTTTCATGCCGTCATTAAGGCAAGATTCATCACGGGATAACGGCTGAAACAGGTTGGTTCCACCTTTACCATTATCGCTAAGGTGATCGTTTAGATAAGTGAAGAATGCGGGTAAGTCGGCGGTAGTGGCGAGTTGTATTTTCACGGGGGGGGTCTCGTTGGTGGTTTTTATTCAGATTTTAACAGAGTATAGGATAAAAAGGAGTCATCGTTGTTCTGGCACCGCTAGGGCTACAATATGTGTCTGTTTTGGCTTAAAACCATAATAATGCCAGGTTAAGATCATTTTTAATTCCTATCATTCTTCAATTTGGCGCGTTACCTTCTACCGTTGATAAATGATCACGGTTAATATGGGTGTTCGTCATTAAAATATATCATTAATGCGTAAAGGTGGTGATTTAGCAGGTTTAAAACTTCCAGGCTGATCAGGATCATAAATAGTTTAAATTTTTATTTTGCATTTTCTGTTTTTTCGTTTATATTTAAGGGTAATCAACTAATTGTGATCAAGGATTTGGCAATGCAAAGAGTGATGAAATGGTTATTGTTTGGGGTTATTTGTGGTTTGTTACCCATCGGGTTTGTTGCGCTGGATTATTTCACCGTCGGTGAACATTTTCAGTTGCGTGACTTGATTGGTAAAGGCGAGTTGCTGCTGATTTCGTGTGGTATCTCGGCAACTGGTATGGGTGAGTTGTTGGTCGAAGGGACCAAATATGTGCGAATTGGCATGGTGATGGGGGCTTGCTCTGTTATCTTGGTTGGTGGTTGTTCGTATTGGTTTGCAAGTGTCGGCAGTAGTGTTCAGCTGAACATTGAGAATATTACTATCGGTTCTTTAGGTTTGTTTTTGTTTTCCGTGGCGATCACTGCGGGATGTTTCATTATTACGGAGGAGAAACCATGGCTGATGAAATGATGTTAACCGTTATATTTTACCTATGTTCGGGGCTTTTTGTTGCCCTCTTGTTTTCGGCTTTTGAGCTTTGGCGGTGCAAAAAAACGTTTGAGCATAATCTCGAAAGGTTAAAAAAAGAACATCGAGTGTTGACAGATTGCCACTCACAAGAGGCGTTGGCTCAGGTCACTGAATTGGTATTGCCAATTATAAAATATTCTGAAATAGTCGCGCTAGGCAATGTGTTGGTGGTGAAACACCATGATGGTAAAGTATTATGTGTTGATTCTATTATACTGACAGATGAGCAGCTCGATTATATCAAATCCCATAAAGATGTTTTATCAAAGGGAAAGGCTTTATTGGCGAAGCTACGGGGTTATGCATTGGCGACTAACAATATTTATCTGCATCGTACCGTCAATCCTGTTGATGATACGTTTTTGCCCTTGCATACGTCGCTTGCATAAGATTTTTGTATTCTGTTGTGGATGTGGTGAGCCAGAACGGGATGCCGCCAAGACGAAACCCATCATAGTCTAAGAATCAATACCATGCTGCTTCAACTTCATGGCAATTTTATTGTGCGAAACCTGTAACCTATTTGCCAACTTGCGGGTAGAGGGATGCAGCGGATACAAGCAGTTCAACAGCGCTTTTTCGAATGTTTGCTGGGCACTTTGCCAGCTTGGTTCTTGTTCTAGGTTAGCAAAAACTGCATTTTCTTCACTTTGTTCTCCCTGTTTTGTATTGCTGCTTTGCGTGCTTGGCAATCGTATATCTTCACTGTCGAGTTTATCTGAATTGAGCAAAGCGATGGAACGAAACAACTGATTTTCGAGTTGACGGATATTGCCCGGCCAATCGAATTGACTGAGCAATTGCATCGCAGCTGAGGTGACTTTAGGCTCTGGTAAACCCACCTGAGCGGCGGCTCTGGTGACAAAGTGACTGACCAGCAGTGGAATGTCGCTACGCCTTTCTCGCAATGGCGGTAAATGAATGTTTAATACATTTAAACGGTAGAATAAATCCTCTCTGAACTTGCCCTCCCGGGCCATGGTTTCTAGGTCGCGATGGCTGGCGCTGATAACTCGAATCTTAACCTGAATCTCTTTAGTGCCACCCACCCGGCGGAAAGTATAATCCTGTAATACCCGCAATAACTTGGCCTGTAAGTAGGTCGACATTTCACCAATTTCATCAAGAAACACTGTACCACCTGCGGCCAGTTCAAATAGGCCAGGTTTACCACCACGTTGGGCACCAGAAAATGCGCCCGGGGCATAACCAAACAATTCACTTTCTAACAGGCTTTCGGCCAATGCCGCACAATTGATGGCCAAAAATGGTGCCTCGGGGTCTGCGCCTTGATGATGTAACGCTTGAGCCAATAATTCTTTACCTGTGCCTGTTTCACCAGAAATCAACACTGGCAAATCCAATCGGCCAAAGCGGCGGATTTTATCGCCAATGTCGAGCATGGCGGGTGATTGGCCGAGCATGTTGTTAATGCTTTTGTCGTTGGTTTGTTGTAGTGCAGAGATTTGCCGTCCCATGCGCTGTGGGCTTTGCAACTCTAATACCGCCCCAGTCACTTTGCCGTTCACCGTGACCGGGGTGATGTTGGCCAAATAAGGCTGGCGTAAAACATTCACTTCAAGTGATGAAGGTTCGGTGGTGAGTAGTTGCTCAAGCGGTTCGGCAAAAAATCGGCTTAAATTCTGCCCTTCTAATTCTGCCTGTGAAACATTGCACACTTTGGCAGCAGAGGCACTGGCAATCAGTATCTCGCCCTGGGCATTGATATCAAAAATGGGATCGGGCAGGCGTGATAACAAGGCATCAAGGTGCCTTTGTCGACGCTCAACCGGTAGCAGTTCAATGGTATTGATGATGCTGACACCAACGATGGTCAGTAATTGATCTTCAACCTGTTGCAGACTGACGCTTCCGGTCGAAAAATGCACGTAAGTGTGAAAGGTGACTACTTCCATGGCGATAAGGTTACATTGATTTTTGGCAAATATGGCCAGAATCGCCTGGGTGATGCCAAGCCTGTCTTCTGAAGCAATATCAATTCGAACACTCATTGTCATGACCTGTAAAAGCAAATGTTTGTAATAGATATATTACAACTGTCATTGAAATATGACAATAGGTCGTTGGCCTATAGTTTATGCTACATCTGTCATTTTTGGCTGACGAATTAACTTTAATTGTAATAATTATATTACACAAAGATACAGCCATAATAAACCTCACTTCTAAGTTATTGAAAATAAACAATTAATTTAATTGGCATGGTTACTGCTTTTGAGCTGTTTAGATTCATCTGCTTCTTGCTGCGGTAGGAAACAAAATTCACCATAACAGGTTTTCAGGAGTCACTTTCGATGAAAAATCACAACCAGTCTGCCGTAACGATGCACCCTGACACTCAGGCGATTCATGCCGGACGTATTAACGATGAGCAATTTGGTTCTTTGGCGACACCGCTATATCAAACCTCGACCTTTATTTTCAAAGATGCTGAGCAAGGTGGGCAACGTTTTGCGGGTGAAGAAAAGGGCTATATTTACACCCGTTTAGGCAACCCGACCACACGTCAGTTGGAACAAAGACTGGCAGTATTAGAGGATATGGAGGATGCAGCGGCCACGGCCACGGGGATGGCGGCGGTATCTGGGGCGTTATTGGCCAATTTACAAGCGGGTGATCATGTGATTGCTTCTCAGGCGATTTATGGTTGTTCATTTGCTTTGTTGAACCATCAGCTGACCCGATATGGCATTGAAGTGAGCTTTGTTGATATGACAGACCATCAGGCGGTGGAAGCGGCAGTGCAGCCTAATAGCAAAGTGATTTTTCTCGAAACGCCTATCAATCCGACGCTGGTGGTGATTGATCTTGAGTTTATCGGCAACTTTGCCAAACGTCATGATTTGCTGTCTATCGTTGATAATACTTTTCTCACCCCATTGCTGCAACAGCCAGTCAAGTTTGGCATCGATATTGTGGTGCACAGCGCCACCAAATACCTTAATGGCCATGGTGATGTTGTTGCTGGTATTATTTGTAGTAGTGCCGAGATGATCGAAAACATTAAGCTGACCACACTTAAAGATATGGGCGGCACTATTAGCCCTCATGATGCCTGGTTAATTTTACGAGGTTTGAAAACCCTACCAGTACGAATGGCGCGTCATTGTAGTAATGCCCAACAAATTGCTGAGTTTTTACAAAAGCAGGATAAAATCAAAACCGTTTATTATCCGGGTTTGGCGGGTCATCAGGGCAATCAATTTATTGGCAAGCAGATGAAACAGGCGGGTGGCGTGATTGCATTTGAACTCAATGGCAGCCTTGAAGACGGTAAAACGTTTATCAATCAGTTGAACTTATTCTCTATCGCGGTCAGCTTGGGTGATGCCGAATCTTTGATTCAACATCCGGCGTCGATGACCCATTCACCGTATTCGCCAGAAGAACGGCAACAAGCGGGTATTAGTGATGGCCTGATCCGTATCTCGGTGGGGCTGGAAGATGCCGACGATTTGATTGCTGATTTGCAGGCGGCTTTAGATCGGTTGAAGATTGAAAGTATTTTGCAGACCGATTTAACTGAGACGGTGGCTGTGGCTGTGAGTTAGTGGGTTAACAGCAAACCCTGAAATAAAACCGTTCGCAGGATGGCATGGGTGACCGTGCCATTCATTTTACCAACATCCTCATGTCTTTCTCATAGAAAAATCCTCACCACAGCGCTAGAATAAAAGCCTAACAGTCTCAACAACCCCAATAAAACAGGCCCAATCATGAATCAAGCCTATATTTTTGACGCCATTCGTACACCCCGTGGTCGTGGGCGTGCAACCGGTGCGTTACATGAAGTGAAACCCGTTACCCTGCTGGCCAACCTGCTGAATACTCTGCAACAACGCAACGGATTTGATACTCAGCATGTTGATGACATTGTGATGGGCTGCGTGACGCCTATTCTCGATCAGGGTGCAGATATTGCCAAAACTGCTGCGATACTGGCGGGCTGGCACGACAACTGTGCCGGTGTTACCCTTAATCGCTTTTGTGCCTCGGGCCTTGAGGCGGTGAATATGGCGGCGATGAAAGTGCGTTCTGGTTGGGAGCATCTGGTGGTGGCCGGTGGGGTTGAATCCATGTCGCGAGTGCCGATGGGATCTGATGGCGGGGCGTGGGCTTTTGACCCAGAAACCAGCATTAAGACCGGGTATATGCCTCAGGGTATCGGTGCAGATTTAATTGCCACTTTGGGTGGCTTTAACCGCGAAACCTTAGATAATTTTGCGGTTTGTTCTCACCAAAAAGCCGCGGCTGCTTGGCAGCGTAATGCTTTCGCTAAATCGGTAGTGCCAGTGCTTGACCGTAATGGCATGACCATTTTGGCCCATGATGAACTGATCCGCCCGGATTGTTCGCTGCAAACCTTAGCGGCACTTAAACCGTCTTTTGCCAAAGCGGGAGATTTGGGTTTTGATCAGGTTGCGAAACAAAAGTATCCACATATTGAAACCATTGAGCATCAACATACCCCGGGCAATTCGTCGGGTATTGTTGATGGGGCGGCGGCGGTGTTGATTGGTTCTGCTGCGGCGGCCGAGCAGTTTGGTTTAACCCCAAGGGCAAAAATTGTTGCCACCGCGTTGGTCGGCACAGATCCGACGATTATGCTAACAGGCCCTGCGCCTGCGGCAGTTAAAGCGTTAAGAGTGGCCGGGCTTAGCATCGATGATATTGATTTGTTTGAAGTTAACGAAGCTTTTGCGGCGGTGGTGTTGCGGTTTATCGATGAGCTGAATGTGCCGCCAGACAAAGTTAATGTCAATGGGGGATCGATTGCCATGGGGCATCCTTTGGGGGCGACCGGGGCGATGATTCTGGGCACTTTGTTAGATGAACTTGAAGTGCGTGATTTACACCGAGGTTTGGTCACCCTTTGCGTTGGTGGTGGTATGGGCATCGCAACGATTATAGAAAGAGTCACTGGGAGCTGCAAATGAATTCAATTGATTATCAAATAGACCAGCACAATATTGCGCATATTATTTTTGACCAGCCTAATAGTGCGGTGAACCTCATGGATTTGGGCTTTGCCGATGACCTGACGAAGGCTGTTGACCAAGTGCTTAGCAGTGATTGTATCGGGGTGATTATGCGCTCGGCCAAATCGACCTTTTTTGCTGGCGGCGATTTGGCCTTTTTGGCGCAAACCACCGATGAAAATGCCCATCGAATTTATCAGATGTCGATGCAAATGAAAACCGCCATGCGAGCGTTAGAAACCTGTAGCAAACCGGTCGTTGCTGGTATTAATGGCGCGGCGCTGGGTGGCGGGTTTGAACTGGCGTTGAGTTGTCATTACCGCATCGCCCTAGATGAGCCGGGCTTGAAGGAAAAAGTAAAATTAGGTTTGCCTGAAGTGAGTTTGGGCTTGTTGCCCGGTGCTGGTGGTATTACCCGGATGGTCCGTTTGCTTGGTCTTCAGGGCGCGATGCCTTATCTGACTCTGGGTAAACTTTTTAATCCGAATCATGGTCTTAAGCTGGGTCTGATTGACTTGTTGGTCAACAGTGAAGAGCAACTATTGGACGCCGCCCGCTGCTGGATTGTTGAAAATCCACGGCCGGGTCAACCTTATGATGTTAAAGGTTATCAAATACCGGGTGGCACGCCAAGTGATCCGGCCATTGCCCAGGCGCTGGCGGTTGCGCCTGTGGTGATACGCAATGCCACTAAAGGTACTTTACCGGCACCGGAGGCTATTTTAAGTTGTATGGTCGAAGGGGCACAGGTCGACTTCGCTGGTGCACAGCGGATTGAAAGCCGTTATTTTACTGAGCTGGCGCGAGGACAAATTTCGAAAAACCTGATCAATACCCTGTGGTTTAATCACAATGAAATCAAATCTGGCCACAACCGGCCTAATCAGGCTGAGCTGGCTGAGAAAACACATTTTAGTACCATTGGGGTGATTGGTGCGGGCATGATGGGGGCTGGCATTGCTTATGTCTGTGCCAGCGCAGGCATTAATGTGGTGCTTAAAGATATCACTCTTGAAGCCGCCGAAATAGGCAAAAATTATAGCCGTCAACGCTTACAGAAGTTGACTGAAAAAGGCCGACTGCCACAAAACCTAGCTGGGTCGATATTGGCACGAATCACCCCCAGTGTTGATGTTAATGATTTGGCTGAGAGTGAATTAGTGATTGAAGCGGTGTTTGAAGACCGCCAGTTAAAAGCGCAAGTGACCCAGGAAGTGGAAATGGTGCTGGACGCCAGCGCTGTTTTTGCTTCAAATACCTCGACCTTGCCCATCAGCGGGTTGGCAGAGGCGTCGGACCAACCCAAGAACTTTATCGGCATTCACTTTTTCTCACCAGTCGATAAAATGCCATTGGTGGAAATTATTTGTGGTGAACAAACCTCGAATGTAACCTTGGCCAAAGCGTATGATTTGGCTCAACAGCTGGGTAAAACGCCGATAGTGGTGAATGACAGCCGTGGTTTTTATACCTCAAGGGTGTTTACAACCTATGTTAAAGAAGGCATTGGCCTGCTGGCAGAGGTGGTTGCAGCCACGATTGAAAATGCCGCTTATAGTTGTGGTTTTGGGGTGGGGCCGCTGGCGGTGACCGATGAGATCAGTCTGAGTTTGCTTGATACCATCGGCAAACAAACCATTATCGATGGACAAAGCATGGGCGATCATCCCGCCGATGTGATTATTCAATCGATGCTCGACCAACAAAGGGTTGGCAAGGCTGCGGGGGCGGGATTTTATGATTATGGTGCCCATCCTTCACAATCAGCTTCACCATCGCCTGCCAAAAAACTGTGGCCTGAATTGGCGCAGTATTGCCACGCAGATACCCCGATTGCCTATGCTGATGTGAAAGATCGGCTGCTGTTTATTATGGCGCTCGAAACTGCCCGTTGTTATGAGCAAGGTGTACTTAGGTCGGTGGGTGATGCCAATATCGGATCCATTTTTGGCATCGGTTATCCGCAATGGACTGGCGGCACCTTGCAATTTATCAATCAAACCGGGCTTGGCGAATTTGTTCGCAGGGCCAACGAATTGGCTGATGCTTATGGCGAACGATTTAGGCCTTCGGCTCGTTTGCAGCAAATGGCCCAAGATGGTGAGGTTTTTACGTAGGGTGGGCAGTGTTTTTTGCCCACGCGTGGAGTCCCGGTTGAAGACAAGCCCGGATAATTTCGATTTTCCGACTGTCACTAACCCCTTACATATACGTATTCTGATTTGTCGTTGAATTAAAGGTTACGCGTGGGCAAAAAAGACTGGCCACCCTACGAAGCGCGAAGCGACAAATCTGGCTAGATTATTTGATATCGGCCAGGCTTCTTCTATAGTAACTTCCCCATACCCCGGACTCTCCGATGTCAAATGAAAGAAATCATCAGTCGCAAGGTGCTTAGAGGATAAAGTATAGAAGATACTAAGGCAGGCGACATCCTATTCGTCTGCTAATAATCCCTGGTGAATCAATCAATATCATACAAAGACCGTGGCATCCGGCGAACTTTGTGCTAGCCTTCAATGGCTAGCTAAACAGTAAAATAAAAAATGGGTCAACGGACCCGTTTTCAATGGAGATTCCCTTGATAACTTTTCGCCATATGGAACCCGATGATTTAGAACAGGTTCTGAATATCATCCTAGCCCATGATGAAGATGATGCCGAAGAAGCCGAAAAAAACTATCAGCAAAACAGTGTTGACGGCCAGTATGTGATGTTGCTGGATGAGCAGATTATAGGTGTCTCTGGCGCACGTTTGCTCGACGATTGTGATAACAGTTTTTCACTATCTTGGACCTATGTTGACAAGCAGCATTGTCGCAAGGGTTATGGTCGCCAAATGCTGCAACATGTGCTGGATGAGCTGAAAACCTATAACGCCCGCAAAGTGTTTGTTTATGTCAGTGATTATCGTGATGAAAGCGGCAATAATATCTACGCCGGTGCTTTGCATTTATATCAGGCATGTGGCTTTGAAATAGAACTGAAAATTGCCGACTATTATGATGAAGATGAGGCATTAACTGTACTGGGCTTGCTTTTGCAGAAGAAGGAGCAAGAGCAAGAGCAGGAGCAAGAGGGCGAAGCGCTGACGATTAAACCCGAATCGCCTAAAGTCAAATTTAACCAGTTGATTCATATTGCTGAGACCGAATCGGCTTATAATTTTGGCTGGCAAACCAAACGCTTTGGCTATAATTTTCGTGCTCAGGACATTTTAACCGGACTGGATGCGGCACATCAAAGTGGTGCGACGATAGTGTTGATTAGCTTTCCGTCTAATTACCAAAATGTTAAACCCCAGCTGAATGAAGCTGGTTTTCGCGAAGTGGGCCAATTAACAGATTATTATGAAAATGGTGTGCATGAAGTGCATTACGAATACCGTTTTTAGTCTATACTAAAAATAACTATTCAGAGCACTCATCTTTTGCACCATAACGGCGTTATTTTCGTACTCAAACAGTTGCATAGGATTATATGCGCCTATTTTCCGTGCGGTTCTTTGTGCTAAGTTAAGGCCTTGTTCTGAAGCAAAATCTAAGCACGCTGAACAGTTATTACTAAATTTTAAATATACCAATATTACGAGCTAGGAGCTTTACCGATGAAACATTTAACCAGAGCAGCGTTTTCGCTGATTTTTGCCACCACCTGTTTGCTGACTGCCTGTTCGTCAAGTACCCCAGTGCAGGTTGATTTAGATCGAGTATTGGATATCACCACAACTACCATGGATAGAATGGAACAAGAGTCGGGTATGGACGATCAAGATAGTGCGATGCTGCGCTTTTCGCAGGCGTTGCAAATCGATATCAATATGGCTGAGCCAAAACTGCATTCACAATCTATTGGTATTGCGTTGCAAGAAGATGGTTCTATTAACGGATTCAGCGATGATAATATCAATGCTATTTGGGACGATGGTGAAGCCGACTTGTTTAAACTGGAGATCGACAGTGAAAAGAATCGCCTGATTGCTTCACAAGGTGAGTATGTTAGAGATCAGCGTTTCAGTGGCAGTGGTTTGATTGCCGGTCTGTTGATAGGTCATATGTTAAGCCGCCAACGTGGCGCAGGCGTTAAGCCGGGTGCTTTGAGCAGCAAAACAGCTTCACCTGCTCGTAGTAGCACTACTGCTCGTTCTCGTTCAGGTTCGGGTAGTCATTCTAGCGGTAAGTAGATCGCCCAAAGGAGGGGTCGACTGAAACGTCCGGCCCCTTGCTCATCCCTTCTATATCTTTGCCTCCCCCTTTTAACTTGTTCGAGTCGACCTAACACATGCCTGTAACAAACCAAGAAATAACCAAACCCATCACCCAACAACAAAGTGCAATTCTGCTGATTTCAATTCTCATTGTGGCGTTATGTGGCATCACTTATGAGTTGATCATTGGCACGGTTTCATCCTATTTGCTGGGCAATAGTGTTTACCAGTTTTCGCTGACCATTGGTTTTTTTATGTTTTCCATGGGGGTTGGATCTTATTTATCCAAGTTTTTTGGTGACCAGCTGTTACGCAATTTTATTATCATTGAGATTTGGATTGCATTGATTGGTGGGGCCGCCAGCTTATTGTTATTTATGGCTTTTCCGCTGGTGAATGCGCTTTATAACCTAGTGATGTATTCATTGATTTTGCTGATTGGTGCGCTGGTGGGCATGGAAATCCCCATTCTAACCACCTTGTTGTCTGAGCGTTCCAGCACCAAAGATTCGATTGCCAATGTATTGTCGATTGATTATGTTGGCGCTTTGATTGGCTCGGTGGCGTTTCCATTGATATTGTTGCCGCAACTGGGGTTGATACGCTCTTCATTTGCCATTGGCCTAATCAATATTTTAACCGCGATGGTCAACATTTGGTTTTTTCGGGACCAACTTAAACGGCCTAAATTGCTGCTGCTATTTTCCGGGGCGATTATGTCGACTCTGGTGGTTTTCTTATTTATGGGCAGTTTTCTCACCAGTTTTGCCGAACAACACCTGTATTTCGATCAGATTGTCTATACCAAGCAAACCCAGTATCAGCGTATTGTGGTGACCGAATCTCATCGTACCAAAGAGCAACGTTTATATATTGATGGTCATATTCAGTTTTCTGCTCGTGATGAATATCGTTATCATGAATCGCTGGTGCATCCGGTGATGAGTCAAAGTGGCAAGCGCGATAATATCCTGATCCTCGGCGGTGGTGATGGTTTAGCGGCCCGTGAAGTACTTAAATACGCTGACGTTAAATTGATTCATCTGGTGGACATCGACCCGGAAATGACCCGTATTGCCCGAGAGTTTCCCTTGCTGAAGAAGCTCAATAAGGGCAGTTTAGACCATGATAAACTGACTGTGTTTAATCAGGATGCGTTCACTTTTATCAATCAAGCGGGCATTTTATATGATCGGGTGATCATCGATATGCCAGACCCGCATAATGAAGCGATTAACAAACTCTATTCCCGTGAATTTTATAAGATGGTTAAACGGCGTATGGCCGCTGATGGTTTCGTCGTTAGCCAAAGTTCTTCACCATTTTTTACTCGTCGTACTTTTTGGTGTATCGAACAGACCATGGATCACATCTTCGATCAGACCGCCAGCTTTCAGGTCACCGTGCCTGCTTTTGGTTTATGGGGATTTAATATGGGCAGCATGAACGGTGGGTTTGTTAAAGATTACCAGTTTGATATCGCCACCAGATACTTAAACAGCGCGACTATGGCGGCGGCGATGGTGTTTAGTGAAGATACCAGTAAGATACCTTCACCAGTCAATAGCATCATGGAGCCCAAGCTTTACCAGCTTTATATTGAGGATTTAGAAGGTTGATGATTAAATGCCGTAGGGTGTGCATTGCGCACCATGAACCGAAATTTCGGACCAGAAGAACTACGACAACCCTGTTTTCTTGGTCACCAACCAACCCGCAATCAATCCCACCACCAAACCACTTAGGTGGCCATAAAAAGCAAAATTCCCCAGCCAGTCTGTCGCCGACAGCAGCAAAAAAACAAATATGCCAATACTCAATGATTTGTCGACATACAAAGGACCGTCGGGTTTGAGCCGGTCAAAACTAAACAAAAAGCCAAATAAGGCGAAGTTAACCCCTGACAGTCCGCCAAACCGGTGATCAAGCATGATAAATTCAATGCTGTTACTGATGAGCGCCGCCACCATCAATAACACTACAAAACCGCCTCGGTGATACCAGTATATCGGCGTGGCGAAGATCCAAAATACCACCAAATTAGTGAGTATATGAAGCACGCTATAGTGAATAAATATCGGCGATAGCAATCGCCAATATTGATGGTTTTCAAACATTGATTGCCATGAGCTTGGATAACTTAACCAGCGGTTAATATCAACGCCAGTTAGGCTGGCCCAATGCTCAGCAGCATATAGCACCATACATAATACGCCGATGATGAATACCGGAATGTTGGTTTTGATGGCTGGTAACAGCTTTAATAGGCGCTTCACGGTTGTTGTTCTTTGTTCTGCTCTGACTCTGGTTCAGGTTCTGGTTCAGCGCTTTGTTCAACCTCCTCAACTTCTTCTGCTTTTTCAACTTCAACAACTTCAACAACAGCAGACTGAGCTTTAGCACGCCAATAATAGCCATGGCTGCCCAAAGTTTTCCAAGCCCACCTAATCCAGCCAAGTAACGAAAAGCTCAGCCACAGCACCCACAACAACATAATGCCTTTATAAACCAAAGTCGGAATGCTAAAAACATCAATCGCTGGCAGTTGCCCGGCAGACTGGTCGGCAAACCACACCAGATGATTGCCATATGAATGATTACCGACAATACCCATATCAGGCGAACTGAGCAAACTTAACGGGATGGTTGTTACTAGCGTGATTAAGGTGACCACAGACAAGCCGAACAGCACCAATTGAGACAGATTAAACCAGCGACGATGGCCGTCACTAGGGCGATATTGACTGGCGCTCAAAGAAGCAAACCAGACCACGACCAGCATCAGCACCGCCCAATTATTGAGGCTTAAACCAATGCCCAACATTAACCAGCTAAAGGTATTGAGCGGTGAAAAAGACACTTTGGTCAGTCTGCCAGACAAAGCCAGTGCCAGCAAAATAAACACCAGCAATTCGCCCCAGTAAATCAGCGCAGGTCCTTGAGTTGGCCCTTGGGTCCACAATACCCAACGTGCATCGGTTAAATCTATGCTGCTGCTGATATTGCTAACAGGGGCGTTAAGATTGACGGTTGGCGCTGATATCGAGCTGCTTTGTGATTGCTCAGCCCGTAGTTCAATTTTAATTTGATGCGAACCCGGGGTAATGGGAATAGCCAATTTTAGCCCGTCGGGTTGCAAATTGAGGATTCGGCCATCGCTGGTGATCCGTTTTAGTTGATAACCCTGCGGTAGCTCAATGATATGTTCGCCGCCTCGGGTACTGCGATAAGCAAAATCGAGATTAAACACCGCTGTTCGTTTGCCTTGATTAAGGTTGGCAGTGACTTGGTCAATGGCCAAGATATGGCCCTTTACCGCCGCAGGACGACGAATATCCAGAGTCAGCGTTTCGCCTTCATAAGGATAAAATGAGGTAGTGGTATAGTCATTGTCGTTGTTAAGATTATTGTCGAGGATTACTGGCAAATCCTCAGTAGCCCCGCTTGAAAACTCAACATGCCAAGCCGGGCTACTGAGCACTTGCCAGTGTTCAATTCTATGACCATCGGTATTGGCAGTTAAGGTGAGTTGAGGCTGCCTGTCTAAGGTTGCCCGCCATGATACCGATCGTTGGCTCGCGGGGATGGTGATTTCAACCTGCCCTTGTTTTGGCGTGAGACCAGCAGTGGTAATATGCTCACCCTTGAGCAGCGGTATTTTGACTGACACAGAGCCGATGGTGGGTGCAATACGAGTGACTTTTGTGTTGACGGTCCAGGGTTGGTCAATAGATAAATGGCGGGTAACCTGGACCAATGGGCTGGCAGGTAAACGTGTATTGATGAGCGTTTGTTGTTGCTCAACCGTGGCAATAAACTCTAAAGTCTCGCCTGTCAGGTGGTTTTGTTGGCTGCCGATAATATCCCATTTATCGCTGGCATTCACTTTGACCCGTTGTAGGTGGTTTTTAAATCGCAACTGAAACTGTGCGACTGGGGCAATTCGACCGATGACGCTGACATTGTGGACACCTTTGTTCAGCGGAAAGTAAATCCAGCCCTGGTGTTTGAGTAAAGCTGGCTGGAATTGACCGTTGACCGTGATTTTTTCAGCTCGCCAAAATGTTGATTTAGGCAAAGCGATGGCGGTATCACTTAAAACATGAACTTGCATGGCGAGTTTGAGTTCGCTGGTATCGGCAGTGACTTCTATGATGTTGATGGATGCACAGCGGGGATTACATACCGGTGGTTCGGTGACTCTTTGGGTTAACGCATCGAGTAGCTGTTGATCAGGAAAAGACTGCGCATGTGCTTGCTCAGTGCCTACTGGTATTGACAGCAATAAAACCAATAGGCTTGCTGTGGCTGTTGTCTTTTTGTCAGCACTGGCATTGGTGCTAGGCGGTATTATTAGCGCTGGAATAACGGGTCTTAACACACTATAAAGCCATAAAAAGGCCAAAATCACCCCGGCAATTTTCAATAGCCCGGTGCCGATGGGACCTAAAACAACAAGGTTCACTGCTTGACCTTTGGCCACCGGGCTGGTCCAGTGGATATCGTATTGATGCCACTGCCAGTTGGGAATACCGCCACCTGCTTGTACTACGGCGTCTGTCTGGTAGCGTTCGTTTAGCTGGTCTTTGTAATTTGAACGACTGCCGCTGACTTGCATCATCTCCGGCTCCCTAGACGCCATTTTCATTGGACTGGCTGATCGTGATATAAGGGCGTCGCTATAGGATTCATATGCCATCAAATTGTTGCTTTGGTGGCTGGTTTGTCGGTCTTCAAGTTGAGGGTGAATGACGCTACGTAATTGCATCGCACTGAAATACAATAGTGATCCCACCACCGCAAATAGGCTGAGGGTAAAATAGACCCTGACTAGGGGTTGCAGGCGAGTAAAAGGTTGGTATTTTGCAATGGCGATGGTTAACAGCATATTGATAATTGAGATGATCGGCGCATTGGTTTCGTGATAGGTCAAAATCAAAAAAACAGCGGTCATCAGACCAACTGTAATGCTGCTGATGCGTCCGGCCAATAACGCCGCAAACAACACAATAAAACTGGCCCAGATAGTCCAACTGTTTAACCAACTATGAGAGACCGAGTCAGCACCAAATACCGCCAGCAGCCGATTGGCGGGGGGCAGGTTGAGGGTTAATGACACGCTTTCAAAATTTTCATTCCAGCCTGTGACAGGCATTGCGTTGGGTGAAGCGTTGTTGGATAAAGCACCGTTGGCGATAAATCCTCTGGCTTTAATATTGACCTCGGGGTAACGGTTTTCAATGCCTCTTTCAGCCTTGTCCTCTAAGGTAGTGTCCTCTAAAGTGTTGTCCTTTAAGGTGGTAATGAGTACCGAGCCATCCTGATCGGCACCGGATTCTAGGATATAAGGCGCAGCCATACTCAGACGCCAGCCATTGATCATTGAACCTGTGATGGTGTCGTTGAAAGTATATTGCGAGCGGTCAAATGACAACCACATGGTGCGGTCTAATGTCAGGCGATTTTCTAATTGTAGTGGTTTGCCTCGGTGCTGGACGGTGTAAGTGAATGAATCGGTGGGTGACAATACATAGCTGGGCAGATTCTGCCAGTTTTCAGGCAAATCGGCTAGGCTGGCGTCGATAACCTTGCCACCGCTTAATTTTCCGACTCTGAACTGCTCTTGGGCGGCAAAAGTCCAGATCTCCTGCTCGGGCCATAAGTGGGTTTTCTCGGGTCTTTGCCATTTTAGTACGGTGGGGTCGGCCCAGGCAAAAACGTTAATTTGCCAAAAGCCGGGTTTAAGTTTGGCGTGTAATATCCCCTGTGCATCGAAAAAAGCCGCAAGGTCGCCGTCGATACCTTTAAACTTAAATCCTGGTGGCAATAGTTTACCCAATGCCACTTCGCGCATTTTGCCTGAAACATTCAGCCCAATTCGAGTCTCTAGATCTAAAAAAGCCCCGTCGGAGAGTTTACGGTGCACCGTCATCTTCACCGCATCTGACTCAGTTTGGTTGATTTGCCGTTCACTGAGCCACAATGTGCCGTCTACTACCCGAGGGAATGCGATGGGTTTGTTATTCACGCTCATCGTGACAAAGGCATAAGCGGTGGGAATTTTAAGGCTTCGGGGCAATTGTTGCCAATCAAAGTGGCCTTTAAGCTGATAATTGCCCGGGGTTAAAAACAGCGCAGGTTGATTTCTATATAAGCCAACCTCGGCGGGCTGGTTATTAGCAACCACATTTTGCGGCCATTGGAAACGGTTGCCAGGCAGCACCACCCAACTGTCTTGTATCACTCGCCACGATTGACTAAACGAACCGCCAGTATCGTTGGCGTTTAACGTTAGTGCACTGGGCCAAGCACATAGGTGATTTTTATTTTCGCTATAATCCGTTTGATTGATAAATGGACATTTCAGCGCTTGATGATCTTTAAGCACCCAAGGGACCCACTGCTTCAGTGACTCAGGTATTGTCGGGTTGGCAAGGGCGGCTGCTGAAGCCGATAATGAGGTGAATGCAGACAACATAACAAAGATAATCACAACAAATGGATAACTGAACATGGTTTCTGACCTGTATTTTTTAGTCGTATCCTTGAGTATTAACTGATTACTTTAAACAAAGCAATAAGTTAAGCTCAGCTCAGCATCAATTTGAGGTTGGAATATTAATTACTGATAAAAATTCGCGATGGATTATCCTTAACCTATACTTGATTTTAAACCTTTAAAAGTAGATGAAACGCTATGGCAATAAAATTACCCAACATTCTGGTTATTGAAGATTCGACATCGATTCGATTATTTGTGCAACAAGTACTCGCGGGCGGTGGCTTCAACGTCGACTGTGTTAAGGATGGCCTGATGGGCATAGAGCAATCAAAGAAAATCTCCTATGATCTGATTATCGTTGATTACCACATGCCGGGTATGAATGGTGATCGTGTCACCAAGACCATCAGAGCACGCCCTGACGGCAAAACAGTGCCAATTCTGATTATGACCACAGAAAGCGATCCGTCGGTTAAAGCCAATTTTAAATCCATTGGTGCCAGTGGTTGGCTGGAAAAACCGTTGGATGCCACCCGTATTTTGACTGCGGTTAGCCGGAGTTTGAAAAGGGGTTAAGGTCTCAATACAAGACCGATACGTTGAACAGGGTCTGTGTTTAAGTTGGCTGTTTGGGTATAAATATCTGTTTTAGTTGATCCAATGATAAACTCCCATCAGCCCCGTCATCAGTCATCGTTATTACATCACTGTGGATTAATTGGCGGTCATTAATTATCGCAGGCCATGGTGGTGGCGGACTGAACCAACTGCCATCGGCTTGGCGCATATGGCTACGATCGGATGAAAATGAGCGGATAAATCGTTGATTCTCAATCACCTTAAACCTGGGCATAAAGCGGTGATATTGTGGTGCTAGGGTGGGGAAGGTTTGTGGCAGATAACGCGTAAATGCTTCGCCCAATGGTAGCGTCGAATCCAAATCCCAAACAGTCCAGTGATCAAAAAGCACTAACAGTATGACATGATAATCCCAGATCACAGGCACTTGGTCTTCGCTTGCTGCACTTTGATGCCATACCGCGCAGGTTTTATCTGCATTTGAAATCACTACGATACGTTTTTCAAACCCGGCAAAATTGGGGTGCTGGCACAGGTGCCAGATATTCTCTTCGCAGTAGCAAGCGCAATAGTCGTATGTCTGTCGCTCATTCATCATTAGCATTGATTAACTGATTGAGGTGAAAACGGGCATAATAAAGGGGCTGGGTTTGTAGAATATCGTCTCTGAATCCGCCAATATTGGCGGTGAATTTATAAGCCGTTTTAGGTTGATACTTCTGTATATAGATGGATAAACTCTTTGCTTGAGTGCGTTTGCCACTTTTTACTTCTACTGGAATGATTTCGCCATCAGGGCGCTTGAACAAAAACTCCAGTTCAGCCATACGTTGACTTTTCCATGAATAGGTGTGGTTTAAGCCCAAGGTAAGCGCTTCGTTTTGGACAAAGTTTTCGGCCATATAACCTTTAAAATCAAAATGTTGTAATTTTATTTCCTGATAATTCAGTTCCAACATACAGTGAAGTAATCCGACATCAAGCAAAAACAGCTTGAAGCGACTTTGTGATATCAGGGTACTGAGTGGACTGTGCACAGTGCCTTCAACGGTGTAATTTTTGGAGGCTAGACGAGCTTTGACCAGATACTCAATGGGGCCTTGTAAATCCTGGTAGCCATTTTTCTTGGGGATGATATTAGAAAATTGATAACGGTTGACTGAGCCATCGATTTCTCGACTCAGCTGAATGGGAATATTGCGAAAAATTCGTTCGATGTGCATTGCGGTGGATTTGCTGTTGGTAAACTTGCCAAAGTCACGGATATAACCGTTGATTAAGTCTTGTTGTATTCTCCTCACCTTGGCGGCCAGCGCGTTAACTTTACTCTGATCACCCTTGATCCAAGTGGCTACCGCTTTGGGCATACCGCCGACAAAATAATAATCAAGTAACAAAGGCCATAATGCTTGGTGGATCACATCACTGCGCATTCCTGCCTGAAAAGCTGCACTGAGGTGGGGATTATTATGGGCAATCACAAACTCTTCGAAACTAAAGGGGTAGAGGCGCAACTCTTGAACTTTACCGACCGGAAAGCTGTCTAATAAGCCAATATTAGAGCCAGAAGCACAAACAAAGATATCTGGGCGTTGTTCTTGGAAAAACTTAAGAGAATCCATTGCTTGCTGGCATTCACCGATTTCATCCAGTAGCAATAAATCGGTAGTGGGTTCAAAATCAATACCTTGACTGATTTGCAGTCGGGCAAGAATATCTTGTGGGTTTTTCGAATCGGCAAAAAAATCAGCAAACGACGGGTTGGCCAAAAAATCGAGTTTGATGACTTTTTTAAAATGATGGCGGCCAAACAGGTGTTCAAGCAGATAAGATTTACCCACCTGCCGTGCACCATCAAGTAATAACGGCATTCTGTCGGGTTGTGTTTTCCAGTTAACCAGCTTGTCTAATAATGTTCTGTGCATCAACTACGACTTTTTATCGATGATAGTGGGTTAAGTGTAGAGTTCCGTTGCTTTGAGATCAAGGTAAAACCTAAAACACGACACCACTTTTTGT
>JBLGCB010000009.1:0-44581 GCA_047617105.1 Phenylobacterium sp.
CGTAACTACTCAGTGCACTCATCTTTCGCACCATAACGGCGTTATTTTCGTACTCAAACAGTTGCATATAACTTATATGCGCCTATTTTCCGTGCTAAAATGCCTTGTTCTGAAGCGAAATCTAAGCACCTGAACAGTTACTTTTTCATTAATAGATGTTACGTTATTTCATATCTTTGGCGTCTTCTGCTGCCAACATTGCCGTAAACATGCGGTGATATTCTTTGACTCGACGCTTCAACAAAAAGTCTTTAAAGCTGTCTTTTTGGCGATGGTTAGTGATGTCTTGTTGCCATAAGGTCAGCAGGTTTTGTGACTGGGTGGCACTTTCGAGATTGTTTGGCCGCATTTGGTTAAGCTTTAATAATACCAACAAGTCCATTTCAATCTCATCATAACGGGCGTTGTAATGGTTGAATTGACGCTCGGTGGCGTCAGTACCTTGCATCCGCAACCAAAAACTGCTGATTTCGACCGACGTTCTCACCAGTTGAGCGCGCAGCATGGGATCATACGGGGCAACCAAAGTGGTGCTGCAACCGCTTAAAACCAACAGCCCCAGGACCAACAACAATCGGGCGACCAAGCTATTGACCGAACATGACCCGCTAATGTTTCTTTTCATCATGCTATCCTATTGATTTAACACGCCTTTGGCCCGGGCCAGTTTGACCACCCGATCGTCAAGACCGTGATAGCCACCATTAATCTTTTTGGTGATCACTTTGATATCGTCGGCATCAGCCAGCAGGTTAAGCTTGCGAGAGTCCCAATACCAGCCTGCGACAGCGACACACAACTCGGCATTTTCAGCCACTAGTTTTGGCTCTGTCACGACGTCAACACCGTAGGATTCGCTGAACTGGCGGTAGTTGTCTTTACCCGTGAGTTGCATCAAACCACGGCCCCGATAGGCCCAGCCGTCACCGCTGCTCTCGCTGCCATTGCCCATGCGATTGGCATAGACCCGGTTAGCGATGAGCTCGGGTTTTCTGGCATACTCGTCGGCACTTTGCTGATCGAAATATTTGCCGAACACGCCCTGCAATGCTTTGGCACTGTAATTAAGGTTTTCGCTGAGGGCCTTAAAGTTATTGCTCTCATGACAAACCTGCGCCAAAAAATGGGCGATACGTAATGGGCTATTTATCTGGTAGCGCTCAAAACATAAATTCAACGGGTCGAGGTATTTGTCAACTAGGGTGTTATCGCTGGTATGGAGGATTTGCTGTAACTGCTCGGCACTGAGTTCAGCACCGAACACAGCGGTCGGTGCCGCGCTACTCGTAGGTATAGATTTAGGTGCAGGAGCATTCGCCGCTGGCTCAGGCGCAACCAGCAGGTCATCGGGAATGGTTAATTCTGTGCCAATCGCCACCCGATCAGGATTGGTGATGCCACTGGCTTTGGCGATAACGGTATATAAAGAGGATTTTCCGAGGTATTGTTTGGCGATGACACCTAACGTTTCACCGGCTTGTACAATATGTTTGGCCATAAGCCTGTTCCTTTTAATGTTATTCGTTGCGTAAGGATCCAGTGTAAAGGGTAGGCAGAGGAATTCTACAGTAGGTCACAAATAGACACAAAAATCGTGTAATAATTTCAATTTAGAACATTTTGTCGCCTTATTTTGGTGGGTTTTTTACTGGCATTGCAGTGTGTTGGCGATGTTTGTACAATGATGATTAGATAAATATGATATTTTTCATTAATTCAAAGAGTGCTTGGAATAAGCGCAGGGGTAATATGAATACAATCCGTAAATCATTGGTGGGCTTATCAGGCTTAGCATTACAATCATTGGTCTGCGCTAACGCAATGGCTTCACCGATAGCTGTTGAGTGGGTGCAACCAGAAGAGTTCACTGATATCTTGCCTGGCAATGAATCTAGAGTACGATTTAGAGAGAAGTTGTTTGCTAATTTTGAACAATATTTCAATAAACTGGGCAAACGTCTGCCACAAGACTACCAGTTGACCATTAAAATGACGGATATTGATTTGGCTGGAGATATTAATACCCCTTGGTCTGGCGGATTCCACCAGCTCAGGGTGGTCGATCGGACGTTTAAAACCAAAGTGGCTTTTTCGTATCAGTTACTGGATGGTCAGGGTAAGGTGGTTGCAGCGGCGGATGAAGTGTTAAAAGCCAATGCGATAGAGCGGTTCCCGCGTAATGCAATTCGCCACGAATCTTATGCTTATGAAAAGTATATGATTAAACAGTGGTTTAATAAAACCTTAATGGGGCAGGTTGCGTCTTAGCTAAATTTGGCACCAATCAAACTGGGTAGCAAATGGCTTCGTTCATTGCGACTACCACAGAGTCACAGAGGACGCTGAGGCAACGCAGAGGAAGAAAAAAGGCACTTCGGTTTGTTACCCTAAATGACGGTATATGATCAGAGCCCTAAATTTGTAAGGCTTTATTTTGGGGGCTTGTGGGTAGAGGGTGATCTTTGTATACTGGATGTGAATAAAAATGTCAGGCGCCTTGCCTGGCAAAAGGAGGAAGTATGAGTATTTTAATCAAATCAACAACGGTTGGCATGTTATTACTGTCATCTGTTTCGTTTAACTCTCAGGCCACGCAAGTGGGTGTGCAGTGGGGAGAACTCGGTAAATTCACCGACATTTCAGCTGCCAATCAACCACGTAAAAGCTTTAAAGCCAATTTGGTGCGTGATTTCGAACGCTATTTCGTTAAACTCGCCAAAGCATTACCGCATGATTATGAATGGCACATTAATGTCACTGACATCGATTTAGCCGGTGACGTGAATACCAAATACAGCACAGGTACCACCAATTTTCGCGTGATGGATAACCATTTCAAAACCAAAGTGGCTTTTTCATACCAGTTGATTGATGGTCAGGGCAATATTGTCGCATCGGCTGATGAAGTGTTATATGAAAACTCTCAGGCGAAATTTCCTAGCCGTCCAATGATGCGTCAGAACTTTGCTTATGAAAAGCATATGCTGAAAAAGTGGTTTAACAAAACTTTGATGGCTAAGGTTGAATCAGCAGGTGCCAGTCAAAGTTCAGAATAGTGTTAAATTAAACCAACGCCGCAATCTTTTGATAAATCGCTACCGCTTGTTGGCGGTTAAGGTTATCTGATGAGGCACTACGGCCGATAGAAGAAGATACTGAAATGGATTCATCGGTGGGTGCCGGAGCGGCTTTTTGGCTTTCGCTATTATTAATTTGTTGGCTAGCTTGTGATTTTTGTTGGGCGAGGGGACTGATACTGACCCTATCTTGAAAGAAACCAGTGAGGTCGCCAGTTTTCTCAGAGACAACCGCAGGACTGGCATCATCAAAAGGTGCCGGATTAACGCGGTTAAAGGTTTCTGAAACCGCAGTGTCGTTAGATACTGTGATAGGTGAAAACATAAGCTGCCTCTTAGTAACTATTCAGCGCACTCATCTTATCCGCCATAACGGCGTTTTTGTCGTACTCAAACAATTACATCTCATTACACCAATATAGCTCAAAAAAGCAGCATTGTCATTGTATCAAGCGCGAGGCTTTAAACCGTTTTCTTATGAGTAAAAGCGGTTAATTACTTTTGGTTATATTTTTCAACGCACCAATCACTTTTAGCAGTTGTTCCATTTTTTGCAGAATCAGCGCTAAACTTTCCTTACTCTCATTTTCATCCGCACTTTTATCCGCAGAAAGTTGTTTAAATGTCTCAATATCAGCCGATAACTCCGACACATAAGGTATAAAGCGATTGCCTGTGGCATTGAACAAGCTTTGTTCAGGGAAAATGCTGTTGAATTTGGCCATGCCTTGCTTTTTTAATTCGAGGATTTGTTTGTCGGCATCTATGGCTTTATGATAGATGTCTTTAATACTGTTATCTAAATGGGGTAGGATATTTTTCATGTTATTTCAGTCAGTTATTTCAATCAGTTATGGTACAAATAAGTAAATTTATAAAAAAAGTAAATAAATTCAAAAAAAAGCTAAAGTTTATCAAAGATTGGCCGATAGCTACTGTTGCCGGGTATTCTATGTTTTTTTGGTGGGATAACCCAGTGAATTTATATTTAAATTAGAGGTAACTATTCAGCACACTCATCTTTCGCATCATAACGGCGTTATTTTCGTACTCAAACAGTTGCATATGACCTATATGCGCCTATTTTCCGTGCGCAAATGCCTTGTTCTAAAGCGAAATCTAAGCACGCTGAACAGTTACAGTTACAGTTTAAATATATGTGGTAGTAAGATTTAAGATTGAAAAAGAGGTCATTATGTCATTAGCGCCATTGTCATCACCAGGAGCATCAGGTAACGTTGATCCCAGTAGTGAAGTCAGAGCGGCAACGCTGGCTAAAACTCAACAAGTCCAAGAAGGTAAAGCCGCTGTACAGCTGCTTGAAACCGCAGGCCAGGTCGCAACACCTAGACCACCTACGGGCGCTTCCGGGCACAATATCAATATTGCAGTATAGCGCACTTATCTTTCGCTTCATTACTGCGTTATTGTCGTACTCAAACAGTTACATATGGTCATATGCGCCTATTTTGTGTGCGACAATGCCTTGTTCTGAAACGAAATCTAAGCACGCTAAAAAGTTACAGGTTATGTTGACTAATATATTGGTGTTTTACTGGGTTGCCCACCGATTTCTCTAACTAGTTTTGGTACGAGAAATCCGGGCAGTTCTTTTAATAACTGCGCCATAATGGCGGTCGCTTCCTGCTCGGCCATATCAAAATGGGTCGCACCCGCGACTTTGTCCAATAAATGCAAGTAATAAGGCAATATTCCCGCCGCAAATAAATCCTCACTTAATGCTACCTGCTGCGCCACACCGTCGTTAATACCCCTTAGTAATACTGCCTGATTAAGTAAGGTCACACCCGCTTGTTTGAATTTGATCAATGCGTCACTGAGATGACCGTCGATTTCGTTGGCGTGGTTGATGTGTAGCACCATCACTGCGTTGAGCCTAGACTGACCAAGCCTGTTGGCCAGAGCATGGGTTAAACGGTTGGGGATCACCACAGGTAAGCGGGTATGGATGCGAAACCGGGTGAGATGACCAATGGCTTCGAGTTGGCCGAGAAACCAATCAATATGGCTATCTTTGGCCATCAACGGATCGCCACCACTGAGTATCACTTCGTTAATGCCTGGATGTTCACGGATATAAGCGACAATATCGGTCAATTTGGCTTGGTTGATATGGTTGTCTTGGTAAGGAAAATGACGACGAAAACAATAGCGGCAATTGACCGCACAACCACCACGAAACACCACCAATACTCTCGATTTGTATTTGTGCAACAGACCGGGTAACTCGCTTTGTTGCTCTGCCAACGGGTCATGGCTGTATCCGGGGGCCTGAACAAACTCCTCTTGGTCGGGCAAAACTTGTAATAACAGCGGATCTGATGGGTCGCCTTGGGCCATTTTGGCAATAAAAGGCAATGGTACTCGCATTGGAAAAAGGGTCTTGGCACTGACCGGGTCAGCAAAATCTTGCGGGTCTAATTTCACCAGTTTTAATAAGGTCAGCGGATCCGTTACCGCATCAGCAAGGTCTTGTTGCCACGACTTTTGCTGGTGTGAAGTATGGGTGAGTAGGATGGTTTGGCTGTTGTCTATCTCGATGGGCACGCTGGTCTCCGTATTAAAGGGTTAGGCACTTATTTCATTCTGGATCCCTAACGCCGGGGATTCTACCACCATTTATCTGCGCTATTGCGTCCAAAAGCCGTTTATCTGCCTGATGAGGCAATTCTTTTGCGATTGCCCCTGCAAAAGCGCGGGGTTTTTAGGTATCATCACCGCCACTGAACAAAAATTTGAATTGTAGAAGGATGATATGGCAACTTTTAGCACTAACGAATTTAAGGCCGGCTTAAAAATTATGCTGGATGGCGAGCCTTGCCACATACTAGAAAATGAGTTTGTTAAACCTGGTAAAGGTCAGGCATTTAGCCGAGTTAGAATTCGTAAGCTAATTTCGGGTAAGGTACTGGAAAAAACCTTTAAATCAGGCGAATCGGTAGAAGCCGCTGATGTCATGGAAACCGAACTGGATTATTTATATACCGATGGCGAGTTTTGGCATTTCATGGATGCTAAAACCTTTGAACAAATTGCGGCTGACGTTAAAGCGGTTGGCGGCAATGCCAAATGGTTGGTTGAGAACAGTCCTTGTACTGTGATGTTGTGGAATAATTCACCTATCATCGTGACGCCACCGAATTTTGTTGAATTAGAAATCACTGAAACAGATCCGGGTCTTAAAGGTGATACTGCTGGTACTGGCGGCAAACCAGCCACTTTGAGCACGGGTGCTGTGGTTCGTGTACCACTGTTTGTTCAAATTGGCGAAGTGATCAAGATTGATACTCGCAGCGAAGAATACGTTTCTCGCGCTCAGAAGTAACCTGTTTGTCAGGACATAGAGCACCATATGGTGCTCTAGCTCCCCCTATCCCCGTCTATTTGTTTTCTTTTTAGCCAAGGCTTTTGTATGTGGCAACCCAACGCGTCGATTAACACCTTAAAACAACGTGCCAAAATATTAGCGACCATTCGGCAGTTTTTTGCCGAAAAATCGGTGATGGAGGTTGAAACCCCAGCTTTGTCACAGGCCACGGTAACCGATTTGCATTTGTCTGGATTTATTACCGAGTTTGTTGGTCCGGGTTATGCGCAAGGAAAAACCCTCTATTTACAAACCTCACCCGAATACGCCATGAAACGTTTACTGGCCTTTGGTGCCGGGTCGATTTTTCAGCTGGCCAAAGCCTTTCGCAACGAAGAGGCTGGGCGTTTTCATAATCCAGAATTTACCTTGCTAGAATGGTATCGCATCGGCTTTGATGATTTTGCCCTGATGGCCGAAGTGGATGAGCTACTGCAACGGGTGCTTAACACCGATAAGGCAGAACAACGCAGTTATCAATCAGTGTTTATTGAGTATCTAAATATTGATCCGCTTAATAGCTCTATCGCCCAGCTAAGCAAACAGTTAGGCGAGGCATTGGCGCAATACGGATTGGCCGATGTGGTCGCAGATGAAAGCGATATTGATACCTTATTGCAGTTATTGTTTAGTGAGGTGATTGAGCCAAAAATAGGCCGTGAAGTGCCGTGTTTTATCTATCATTTTCCCGCCAGCCAAGCATCTCTGGCTAAATTACATCAACCCGACCCAAGGGTTGCCGAACGCTTTGAGGTGTATTTTAAAGGCATTGAATTGGCCAATGGTTTTCATGAATTGACCGATGCCGATGAACAGTTGCGTCGTTTTGAACAGGATAATGACAAACGTTTGGCGGCGGGTTTACAGGCCCATGCGATTGATTATAACTTGATTGACGCCCTTCGTGACGGACTGCCCGATTGCGCTGGTGTGGCATTGGGCATCGACAGACTGGTGATGTTGGCACAAGACGAGGCTTCGATCGATCAAGTGGTGACTTTTACTATTGATCGGGCCTGATGTCGCCCTAATAGTTATTTTTTATTTTTGGTACTTGATGGTAAATGCTGGCGCATATCGTCAGTATCTTGCCTAGGTGCAACAATATATTGTTGTCAACGGTGCAAAAATGAAAACCTCTGCTATACTGAAAAAAACCAGTTGTTTTGGGCACAGAACAACATTTTTTTTATTATAAAGGAACATCAAGATGAATAATGTCAATTATAAAGATCAACTGATGTATGTTAAATGGTGGTTAAAACCCGATATTGATCGTGAAAGAAGACTTCAGGTGCTGGCGGCTATCAAGCAGTTTACAGCGCAAATAGAAAGAGATGAACCCGGTACTCTCACTTATCTGGTTTATCTGCCCGATATGAGACAAGCCAACCAGCCGCCAGTCAGTGGCGAAGAAATTTTATATGTTGAAAGTTATGCCAATAAGCTGGCTTTTGAAAGTCATTTAAAGAATTTCAATAAACACATTGGCGACCCCTATAAAGATTGTTTTCTTGCCGCGCCAAATAATAGTGAGCTCTCTTTTATTCAGGTACTTGAGTGCCAAAGGCATGGAACAACCCTTGATTCACCCCCAGCAGGCTATATCCGCAACAATTTTGCTGTCGCAAGGGATGTTCAATGGGTGAACTGGTGGACCAAATCAGCAGCGGACAAAGCCGCAGTGCTTGAAGGCTTGGCAAACTTTGCCGACTGGTGTTATCACAACGAACCTCAAACGCTGATTTATCTGTTTGCGACCCCAATAGCTGACGAGAGCACAGCCCCACCCAATGCGGGTAATATCGTTTTTCTGGCTGCCTATGTGGATGACCAGGCGCGTGATTTTCACTATGACAATTGGGATGAACAGATTATTGGCAAATATAAAGACAGTTTCGTGACTTCCGCCGATGACCCTGATACGCCTTATATTGAAGTAGAAAACGTCAACCTGTTATGTGGTTTTGAGCGTTGGAATAACTAATATAGTAACAATAAAAAGGATAATAAATATGATGTCACCGCAACAAATTTCGGTATTGCAACAAATCATCGGCGGAACGGTATTGGTACCAGGCGAAGTCGGTTATGCACAAGCCACCATCATTGATAATGGTCGTATCAGGCGCACACCAGATGCCATTGTCATACCCATTGATGACCAAGATGTCTTAAATTCACTGACTTTTGCTCGGGCTGAGAATATCCCGTTTACCATTAAAGGCGGTGGTCACAGCGCTACTGGTTATTGTCTCAACGACCAGGGGCTGGTGATTTCAATGTCAGCGATGAAAAAGCTTGAACTTGATACCAAAACTGGCATTTTACAAATGGATGGCGGTAAAACCTGGAGTGAGGTCTATGACTACCTTAAAGAATATGGCGAAGGTTGGGTGCCAGTGGGCGGAGCCTGTTCTACCGTGGGGGTCAGTGGTTTTATTCTCGGCGGTGGCATTAGCTTTGTTTCGCGCTCTTGTGGTCTGTCGGTAGACAATTTGTTATCGGTCACCTTGGTCACTGCCGAGCGGGGCACGGTGACAGTCGCTGCTGATTCCGCCGAAGCCTGGCAACGTGATTTATTCTGGGCCTGTCAGGGTGGTGGTGGGGGTAATTATGGTGTCGCCACCAGCTTCACAATACAGCTGCACAAAACCAAAGGTCACTGTGATAAGATCCTTGGTGGCATGTTTTATTATCCGCTGGATCAAGCTGAATCGATTATGGCAGAGTTTAATATATGGGTTCAAACCATCCCCGACGAGTTGGCTGTTTATGGTTTTATGGGTTATTACGGTGATACCAATATTCCGGTGGTTCGGCTGGAACCTGTTTATAACGGCGATTATGAAACTGGGCGGGCACTGATTCAGCCGTTGTTTGATTGGCAACCCATCGAGCATGAGCTTTATGATACCTCTTTGCTGGATTTTGAAACCATCGTCGGTGGCACAACGCTGGTGCAATCACGCAGCGCTTATATCACTTCAGCAATGGTGCCCGAAGGCGGATTAACCACAGAGGTGATGACCTTGTTTAAAGAGGCTATTAGGGCAGCACCGTCAATCCAAAGCTACATACTTTGGGTTCATGTTGGCGGCAAAGTCAACGAAGTCGACGCCGCTGCAACCGCCTATGTGCACCGTAACACTCAGTTTGTATTTGAATTAAAGGCTATCTGGGACACTCTGGATGAAATGCTGGCCAATGTAAACTGGGCAAGAGCATTAACTGATGGTCTGTGTACTTTGCTGGTGGCCGATGAACCCTCTGTTGACCCAGACCAACCCGGGGCATATGTTAATTATATTGATCCGTTGTTGGCCAACTGGACTGGTCAGTATTATGGTAGCAACTATCCTCGACTTGAAGCCATTAAAGACAAGGAAGATCCTCATAACGTGTTTAACTTTCAGCAAGGTATCGGTTCTGATTTCAATCCGAAGGAGGGGGTATACAGTCCGCTAAACCGGGTTTTTGTTTATCCCATGGGCAATTAGAATAAACAGGCACTTTGGTAACTATTCAGCGCACTCATCTTATCCACCATAACGGCGTTATTTTCGTACTCAAACCGTTACGTACTTGGTTCAATATCGCTAACAAACGGGGCCGACTTCAACGAAGTCGGCCTCGTCGACTAGTTAGTGCCCGTCTTGAAACGCAGTTTCAGGGCACTGACTATGCGGTACACGGATGTGCCGCCTTTTCAACTCGTTGAAAAGTAAGCGAAGTTCCACTTGCTTGAACGTAGCTTCCTCCAGAAATCTCACATGGATGTGAGTTTCTGGACGATAACTAGTTACATTTATGAAGCATCCAGCGTTTTTATAATGTTTTCTGCCGCTCGAATCGTTAAAGCGGCAATGGTTAAGGTGGGATTGGACGTGGCCAGCGTTGGAAACACCCCGCTGCCCATCATAAACAGGTTAGGGTGATCCCAGCTACGCAGATTTGAATCCACCACCGAGTCCTCCTTACAACTGCCCATTCGGGTAGTCCCCGCAATATGACCCGCACCCTGAAACAAAAATGACTTATCTTGATACTCAAAATAATTAGGCATTGAATGCATTTGTGCGTTGAAGTCGGTTTTACTTTGGGCACCAAGTCGGTTAAAAATATCCAGCGCTGTTTTATAGGCCGACGCAAACCCCGCTCGATCATATGAGTCCAAATTGTAGTGTATTTTAGGGGTGGGGATCCCCAAAGCATCTTTATACTGCGTCGACAGGGTGACCCTATTGGTTTTCTGAGGTAACTGTTCCACCAAAAAATTCAAGTCAACTTGATGAGTCACTTTGTGGTTTAGTGCTTTTCTTAATTCGACCCCAAACAGTCGCTGGTTATCGACTAATTCGGTCATATCAGAATAAGGGGCATTGGTCGGCCAGTTCCAACCGATATTGTGAATTTCAATCCGGTAGGCACTGTGGTCGGTTCGAAAGTCGCCATCTCTAAGACTCTCAATACCGCTGGTGGATACCGGCCCACGAAACGGATAAACCGGTTCAGGCATGACTGCCCAGGCATTCATCACCGGATGGTCCATCAGGTTGCAGCCCACTTCACCGCTGCTGTTGGCAACCCCATCGGGTAATTGTTTATTGGAATTGAGCAATAGCCTTGGACCTTCGATAGCATGAGCAGACAGCACGTATAACTTGCCTGTGGCGGTACCTGACTCATTAGGGCCATCGTTTTTCCAATGGATATAATCAACACCACTGATTAGGCCGGTGGTCATATCCAGCTGAATATTGCTGGCCACTGTTTGGCTTAACATGGTTACCTGACCTGTTTCCAGCGCTTCTGCTAGGGTGATGGTCGGATCGTATTTGGCCTGAATAGGGCAAATAGGCACGCAACTGGTATTGCCAGCACACATTCTTCGACCATTGTTATATTTGCGGTAACGACGGATTGAATTGCGTCCCGCCGGGGTATTGGTCACCGTCAATTGTGGTGTGGTGTCTGGGTATTTTAATTGATAAGCCGCCAGACCTTTGCTGATCACCTGATCGGTGATGGTGGATGGCAACGCTTCCATTGGATAGTCATAGTCTTCATCAAAGGTGATCCCGAGATATTCTTGATCGACTTTGTTCGCCGACACACCAATCAGGTTTTCAGCTTGTGAATAATAGGGTTGTAGATCATCATACGATATCGGCCAGTCTACGCCCCGACCATAAGTGGTCTGTAGGGTAAAATCATTGGGCAACATCCGCAAACTGGTGCCCAGCCAGTGCCACATCGTGCCACCGGATAAGCGCTCATAGGTACTTGAAAAAGGCAAAGGGCTGCCTTCCTGATCCAGATAGCTTTTGGTTCCTTGCTTAAGTGATAATGTCTTATTCACTTTTTCATAATTATCAATTTGTAACGTTAATGCATTGGGGGCGCTCGGTTCGTCGGGGTAAGGTGCTTCGGGCACTTTTGCGACTTCATTGTAAAATTTATTCAGGTAAGTATTTCTGCTGGCACCCTGTTCTGTTTTCACCCCGGACTCTAACAGCAAAACGCTTTTATTTGCCTCACCCAGTTTTTTGGCCAAAATACTGCCGGCAATACCAGCACCAATAATGACCACGTCATATTCGGTTTGTTCAGTCATTTTGTGATTCCTTGTCTGATGTTTTGGTCTGTGTGGTGGGTTTAGGGTAAATGGCTGGCGCAGGTAACTCAGACCAGTAGCCAAAATTCTCATTGCTACTGCCCATGGGGTGAGCCTGAATAGTATCCCACATCAGGCCATGTACATAGGCATTGGCAGAAACCACGTTGCTATTGGCAGTGCCAGAATCCCAGCTGCCGCTATACCACATTTTTAATAGTTGGCGTGCAGCGTCACCATAGGGTTCGACATTGAGGATTTGCTGGTTTACCTGCTCTGGCCATTGCGCGGGCGGGTAAGTGTTAAGGATTTGTTGGGTGATACCCAATACGGTTTGCACGACTGTGCCGCCGACATTCTGACTCCATACCTTCAAATAACTGCTCACCAAATCGGTGCCGACTGCAAAGGTGGTGAGATGTTCACCGCTGTATCCGGTTAAAATCGCCGACAGACTGACAAATAATGCTTCATCCTGGGCGGGTTCAAGTGTGTTGATCATGGTTTCTCTCCTTATTCGGCGTTTTGCAATACATAGCTAAATCCGGCAGCTGCGCCGCTCGCTATGGTGGCATTATTATGGCAGTCCATACAGCTAGAGGTGCCCTGTGGTGTTAGCTCGACCTTTTTATCTTTAATCACCCCTTGGAGGTAAGTTTCCATGGTGGTATTGGCGAGAAACTTCGGCAGCGGATTACCCAGTGGATCACCGGAAGTAAAAGGCTGAAAAGGCCACTGTGTGCTGATCAATTCATAGTTGGCAAAAACGGCCATGGTCGGATCACTTGCTAATGCTTGTTGATATTGTTGATTGGTGGTTTTGGTGGTGGTCGCAATTGGGGTCAGGCGTACCACCTGAGTCGGCGGCATATCGGTGCGACGGGGATCCCAAGGTTGTGGCGGTGGCTGGTTGATCTGGGTATCACTGGCCGGGTTGTAATAATTAAAATGGCCTTTGATATTGCTGGCCGGATAATCTGGGGCATTGTCGTTATGCTCAAAGGTTGACCAAACCCACTGTGGAGCCGAAGCGGTGCGATGTACCACGTGCAGTCCGGTTAAGCCCATGATGGCTGTTTCACAACTGGCATCACCCGCACCGGGTTTACTCTGTGGAATGTAAATGACACCATTGACGGTATAAAATTTGGCAGCATTATCATTGTTGCCAATTTCCTTCCATGCCGCCTTGATTGAAATTGACCCCTGTTGTTTTTTTTGCATATTGCTACTGGGGAATTCGACCTTGCCTTTGAATTTTTTCTGGCCATTAAAGCTATACAGCTTATTGTCGTTGATATAATCATACATAGGCTGATTAATGCGGATTTCGTAACGGGTAAATTTTTGGTTTTGGTCAATCAATGGACCATTTTTAAATGGCTGGTCGGTCTGGGTTAGCACTTCACCGGAACGGGTGGCCTCAGATCCACCTTTGGCGACCATTTGAAAGACCAGTGGTGGCAATTTGCCCGCGGCCTGTTTTTTACAGGCTTCGGGTAACTCGCTGCTTTGTCCCCATGGAAGCGGAGGTTTACCATTCACCCGGATAACATCTTCGCTGTTTTGCCAGCTTTGCCAAAGCGTGAGTTGAGCATTGACGGTAGAGGGGCGGTTGATGGCAACAAAGGTTTGCCAAGAAAGCTCATCAAAATCTTTTTGGGTCGGACTGCCTGTAGATTGAATGTCTAGCGGTATACTGCTAGGTAATAATGGCGGATTGTCCTTAGCATGAATTGATAGGCTAAACAGGGCAATACCGCTTACAGTTGCCGTTTTACTGATGATGGATGTGAACTTCATTGTTATATCCTCTGCTGTTATTGTTGGTTCAAACGTTTATTTTTGCACGTTTTCTGGTGGTGTGAGCGCTTCAGTTAAAGCGCTGATATTACCTCTGACAGCGTCCAACAACCCGGCTGGAAAATCATCGCTGTGGCAGCTGATAGCATCGACAGAACAAGACAACTGATTGACCAGTAATCTCAGATTCTGTTGTAATATGGTGAGCTCTTGGCCTTGTTGTTCGGCAGTGCCCAGCGCCTGTTCCAACGCTTTTTCGGTGCGTTTTCGTTGGGTTATGTCCAAGAAAATACCAAGAATGCCGTTCACTTCGCCATTTGAGTCTCTTAGCGGCACCTTATCAGTGAGCAAAAATGTCTCCCCTTCAGTGGATTGCTGGCTTTCTTCAATATTCATCATCGGATGACCGTCATCCATCACGTTGGTATCACATTCACGGTAATATTCACTTTCTTGTTGGCTCCAAGGCAAATCGAAATCAGTTTTGCCGACAATCTCGTCGGGGTGTGCCAATCCAGCCAGTTCGGTAAAGTGGGCGTTGGCACCCTGATACACCATATTGCGGTCTTTCCAAAACACACTGTGGGGAATGGCGCCGAGGATATTGCGTAATACTGTACTTTGTTCACTCAGTGCCTTGGCTTCGGCTTCGGCGCTGCGGACCTGTTCTTCCAAGGCTCGGCGTTCATTTTGCTTGCTGATACTTTGTTCTAGAAACGTTCGGGCTTGCTCATAATCACCGCCATAACGATCGGCCCAGATGGCATTAGGCTGATTTTGCTCGAGCCACCTCATCGCGATGCTTAACTCGGTTTTGGTGTAATAATCTGCCTGCTGTTGTGCGAACAATAATGCATGTTCTCTTAAACGGTTAAATATTTTGGCTGATTCTGCTTCTTCACTCACCCAGCCCCCCAGTCGCCGCCAAATTCGGATTAAACTTTCATGGGAAATATCCAAGACAGACTTGGTGGTGAGTTCGCGATTCATTGGTGGCATTAAAAACGCACAATCACGCTGGCGAAACAATTCAGAGACAGCAATGACCTCACTTTCCTGCGCATCTACTGATTGAGCGAGTACTTCGAGCGGTGTGGAATAACGAATATCTCGATTATCCATTCTAATGGTGAGGCATTTAAATATCCGCTGACACAGTGCCTGATGGGTTGGATCAAACTGGCGATAAATCGCCTCGGCATGATCATTCAGGGCGTTGTGAATAGTGCCGATGGCATCGTAGCTGAGAATATCCATTTGTGGTTCATCGTCACGGTGTGTTTTCCAGTGATCATAAGTACGCATCAGTGCATGTTGTAAAATCGGTAGCTGATCGGTCATGGTATCACTGACGTCATTGAGCAGACGCTGTAACAGCCGGTTGCTGATTTCGGCGCCGGCAACCTGCATTGGTTTGGTAATGGCATCGCGACGTTCCCGCCTGGTCATTTTGGGGACCAGGTACTGCCCTTCATTAATCGCCTCAGGTAATCGATTAAACCAGGCACAATGACCAAAAAAATCTGAGCGCATGGTAATACAAATATAAATGCCCACTTTGCGCTGGTGAGCGGCTTCGAGAATCTGGTTAACAAAAGCGTTGGCTTGAATAGCAGCTGTGGCGTTGGAAGACTGAAAACGAAAAAGCTCCTCAAATTGATCGACCACCAACAACAGTTTTCCAGCCAAATTAGCCTGGTTTACGGCATTAATCAGCCCCAAAGAGCTGCGTCTGAGGGTACTTTCTAGTAGTGCTTCTGCCATCGAGTTATCGGCACTTTCATCAATGTCATCGCTAAGGATATGAGGTGCACTAAGGGCTTTGGCAAGGTTTTTGATTGGGCTGCTACCCGGGCGCATCTGGGCTATTCGCCAGTGATTATGATCATTTGTGTTATGGCTAATCTGTGCCAATTTTGGCAGTAATCCAGCCCCGACCAAGGAGGATTTGCCGCTACCCGAAGAGCCTACGACCGCCAAAAAGCGCTTTTCATTTAGCTTCTCTATCATGTCCTGGGTTCGACCTTCACGGCCAAAAAACAGTTCACTATCATCTGCTGAAAATGGTCTTAAACCAAGGAATGGATTTTTGCTTGCGCGTGACTGGGTCATGAGGATTGGATCCTTTTGATAAATGTCTGTAATACCTGAGGGTCTAATGTATTCATGCTTTGAATAATGTCCATCGTCCGTGAGCGTAAGCGGCGTTTACTATTCGTTAGCGGTGGTCCAGCAAATATCGCAATATTTTTAATGTTTTGTGGTGACGATTGAGCATCGCCTTGGGGTAGCTGGTGCTGCACTTTTCGTAGCCAAGCATCACTGGCTTCTCCTTGATAAATCAGCAAGTTGTCACAATTGGCGAGGTTGCGTTGGTGATCATCCTCAAGCTCTGCGGCATCGCCATCAAATAATGGTAAAACTGGCTCCAAGTGCTGGTCATAAAGATACTGATCCAGTTGTTCGGCCGCTTCAAGGTCAACCTCATTACAAAGAATGTAGATACTGGCGGGTTGAGCCTGGTCATTATGACTGTCTGCGGGGTTATTATCATCAGCGTTTGCTGCCTTGGCTTTGGTTGTTTCAATCAAGGTTAGCTTGTCATAAATCTCTTCTTGTAACTCATCCTGCATACAGCGTAAGAAATCTGTTTTATCCCAGCTTTCGTTGGCGGTTTCTAGCCGTTCAAGAAAGCAGATTTGTCGGGGGTCTTCACCCGGAGCGGTATCATTGAGATAAACAATTCGGGGCAGCCCATGTTCACGGACCCTTTTTGCTGTTAAAATTTCCTGAGTTTCTATGATCGAGTGTTTAGATCCTTCGGGGATCATACCGTAGGCATCGTCAAATAGATGGATAGCCAGATCACTGCTGTCCAGACACTGGTTGATTTCATCTTCGAGTAAATTTTGTCTAAATGGCAGGTCTTTTTGTGGTAATACTCGATACCCTCGGTCCAACAGCTCTCGCCTGATGAGGTTACGTTGATCTTCAAGTGCAATTGAAGTGGTCGCCAAATAAACCGTTAGCTGTTCATCATCGGTGGTAGAGTTTGCATCTGTTTCAGCATCGATGGTTGGTAAAGCCGATAATTGCTGGATGGTTTGGCATAAATCAAATGCCAAGTCATCCATGCAATCAATAAAGTCCTGAGCTGTGGCGCTGGAATTGGGGCGTAACTCTTTAGGACGTCCACTATCTCTGTCATTGCGGAAAAAATTGTATGACAAACAATCTCTGACCATTTTAGGGTGTTGTTCGGGTTCGATTTGGGTTTTAATCACCTTGAATATACGATTGGGTTGTCCTGACTGGGCGAAAAAGGTTTCTATTTCACGAAGACACCATTCTGACTTAAGATAACGGGGGGACATGATACAAATCATATAGTCGGTAGCTGACAGTTGTTCTATCAGCGAGTCGGTGATCACCGCATTACCAATGAGTTGCGGATCTCGCCAAATCGATGGTTTTTCACCAAGCAGTTGGGCTAACCTGACTTCGAGCATCCGGTGCAGACTTGATACCCAGCCAGCGTCAGTGTCGAGTAAAACTTCATTATCAATATGGGCATAACTAACAAATATTCTTGGGCTACTCATGGCATCTCTTTTTCGTTGTTATGAATAGAAGTGACTGCGTTGAATTGTTTCAGGGTCATGTTATCAATTTTAATCATGAGTATAAAATGATATTGAAAAACGAGACTCTGCTTTGATTGTAAGTGCGGGAACAGTATGGCAGGGTGATAATCATGCATAATTCAAAAGATTGCACTAAGTAACATCCGACCTTGAACATTGTTTTTATCGGATTTTTCTAACCCTTTCCCTGACTCAGTTTCGGATCTTATTTAATGCTGGATCTTAAGTGTCGTTAGGGGTAATGGAAACCGCAATGAAATTAAGCATAGTGCCTGTACCAAGTTTTGCAAGGTGATATTTTGAGTTTTTTACGATACAGCACAAATAGCGCGTTAGATACTGATGTTATCCCTAGAGGTGCAGGCACTGCCTACTGATTTGGGCTTGTCTCATCTGTGGGGTATTTAAAAAAGCGGTGATTTAAAATCCAAGCGCGCTCGCCATCGATCATGTCGTTTTATATCTGTTTTTGTCAATTTATGTCTCCTAGCCTTTGATGTTGCTCAATTTACCGATTTAAATTGGTATGGGTGGTTGGCGTTTGTTGTTGCGAGAAAATCGCTAAGTGACTGTTTTTATGAATATTCATTGTTGTTTGATGGGCCATGTTTTTACGTTGCTAATATGTAAGTGAAATTTTTTCCTCTGTTAATCCTGCGTGATTAAATCGGTATTTTGGTTATTGCGTCTTGCCTAAAAAATGGTGTAGTCTGATTGCGCTTTATAACAACTGGTGTGACTGTTCGTTAATAAAGTGCTAAAAAATAAATCAATAACAACAAACCCATAATAACAATTTTAAGAGGATTTTTTAACCATGAAACCCACTAAAACCCTAGTTGCCGCCGCCATCACTACCGCCCTGACATTTGGCGCTGTTACCGTCCAAGCGGGCATCGCAGAAACCGGCAAACAAACCACCGATAGACAAGGTCACTTCAAACCACAAGAGCAGGTTCGTTATATCGTTAAATTTAAGCCAGCATCAAATCTGAGCGCCAAGGCTGCCAAAACTGGCCAAACCATGGCGCAACTGCAAAAAGCGTCCAACCTTAATAACCTGAGCAAATTTGGTGTCGCTTCTTTGTTGCATATGGACAACGCCAATGCCGCAGCCGTTCATCTGAACAAAATGCAGTTGCGTGCTTTACGCAATGACCCCAATGTAGAATATATTGAAGTCGATCCAAAGCGTTATCTGATTGATACAGTCACCAGACACTTTGAAAATGAAACCCCAAGCGACCAAGAAGTGCTTGCAGAATCAAAGCCTTATGGTATCTCTATGGTACAGGCAGATCAGGTGAGTGACAGCCAAACCAGCAATATTAAGGTATGTATTACAGACACTGGTTATGAAGGTAACCATGAAGACTTGCGCCCTCATACCGATGCAGGCATTACCGGTGATGATAGCGATGGCCTTGGCAATGACACCGGCAACTGGTGGGAGCCGGGCCATTCGCACGGCACTCACGTTGCGGGTACGATTGCCGCGCTGGGTAATAATGGTACAGGTGTAGTTGGGGTCAACGGCAGCGGTTTGCTCGACTTGCATAACGTCAAAATCTTTAACAATGCGGGGACTTGGGCGTATGGCTCTAACCTCGTTAAAGCGATTGAACAGTGTCGCGACTCAGGTTCGAAGGTGATCAGCATGAGTATTGGTGGTGGTGATTCGAGTGTCACCGAAGAAAATGCTTTTATTTCGGCGGTCAGTGCTGGGGTGATTAACATCGCCGCGGCAGGCAACGACGGTAATACCAGCCTGTCTTATCCAGCCTCTTATGATTCGGTGATGTCGGTTGCGGCCATTGATTCAAGCAAAAACTTGGCTTCTTTCTCACAACGTAACGCACAAGTAGAAATCGCAGCACCAGGGGTTAGCGTCAGATCAACTGTGCTTAATAACGGTTATCAAAGCATGAGTGGTACCTCAATGGCCACACCGCATGTGGCGGGTGTTGCTGCATTGGTTTGGAGCCGTCATTCACAGTGTAGCAGTGAACAAATTCGTGCGGCGATGAATGCCACAGCGCAGGATTTGGGCAGTAGCGGACGTGATAACAGTTATGGTTACGGTTTGGTTCAAGCCAAAGCGATGGACGATGCCTTAGCCAATGGCTGTGTGGTCGATCCTACTATACCAACAGTTCCAGGTATTTTAGACAATGGCGTGCCGCATACTGGCCTTGAAGGTGCTACCGCGCAACAGCTCACCTTCACCATGGACGTCCCAGCAGATGCCACCGATGTAAAGTTTGATATGAGTGGTGGTACTGGCGATGCTGACTTGTATGTTAAATTTGGTTCTGCACCGACGTTGTCGAGCTATGACTGTCGTCCATGGAAAGGCGGTAATTCTGAAAGCTGTACAGGTGCCAGCGCAGGTGGCAAGTATCATGTAATGATTAACGGTTATAGCACCTTTAGCGGTGTGAGCCTGACGGGTAGCTACGGCGATGGTAGCGTGCCAGGCGGTGGTACTTATAGCAATAATAGCGATGTGACTATCGTCGACAATACCACTGTAACCAGCCCCATCAGTGTGACGGGTAATGGTGACTCAGGTTCGGTGACCGTTAAGGTCGATATTAAACATACTTATGCCAATGATTTGAAATTGACCCTAGTTGCGCCAGATGGCACTCAGTCAGTATTGCGTGAATACACCGGTGGTTCGGCAGATAATGTAGTGGCTACTTATACCATTGATGGTACGGGCATTGAACGTAACGGCGAGTGGCAACTGCAAGTGAATGATAACGCCAATGCGGATGCTGGTTATATCGATAGCTGGACACTTAGCTTTTAAAGTCATTTAAAGGTTTAGTTTTTATCTGAATAAAAAAGGCCTGCTTGTTATCGCAGGCCTTTTTTGTTGATTAGTATATAGGTAAAGTCGAACAGGGCTTACGGGTTTAAACTAGGCATATAACTCAATATTACATCAAATGATGCTAAAAAATACCGATATCAGTAGGGTGGGGAGACCGGGCTGTCGTCACAGCCTAAGGCGAAACCCATCGGAATTAGGCGAATAAAGATGGGTTTCGCTGTAACGACAGCCCGGCCCTCTCAACCCATCCTTGTATCTACGGTCACACATTCAATCGATATTGATGTTTGACAGGTTAAACGGTCAATTAAAACCCGTAGGCCTTGTAAAAACGAATCGGCTTAACTGGGATCAACCCCTGCTTGTTGTAATAATGCAAGAAGGCGATGTTGTTCAGCTTCCGCTTTTTCTGCCCTGGTTTGTGCTTGAGCTCTAAGCTGACACTCTTCTTCCAATTCTTGTTGCATTGACAGTTGTACTCTTAATGCATTTAATCGAGACTTATATACATGATAAGACGCTTCCTTTTCAGAAAATTCTTCTAATACATTCATGGCTTGCCTCATCTGTGGGGAATTTAATTGTTCCGGCAGCTCAGCCCAATTTTGGGCTTCTTTGAAAAAATACAACCATTCATCTTGGGGTTGTAGAGTATCAGGCTGCTGCCATTTGCTTAATTCTAGCACATGAATTGAGCACTGGTCAGTGAGTAATTGTTGATTGTCGTTATCTCGTAGCTGAAAATGATGATGACATTTATTCAGGTCTGGAAAAATTGTTTCGGTCAGTAGCCAAATAGAGATGACAGGTTTTAGCTTACCAAAAACATGGCCGCTTTTGAGTTGCGCTTGGTAAATATCCGCCCAAGTAAAAAGCATTCTGTTTTTTAAGTGCCCCGGTGTTGATAGCTGCACTTCAACTTGGTACGTTGTTTTGTTGCCATCGGTTGCTTTGATGTCAACCACCGTTAATTTATCATCAATATAATCTCTTTCGTTATATGGGTTTTCAATAACTACGTCGATAATGGGGCTTAGTGGTTGTAAAATGCCATTTAGGAAGTGAATGAGTAGGTTTATATTTTCTTTTGCGCCTAAAATAGCTTTAAAGACGCAATCGATAGTGGGGTTTATTAAATGTTTCATGATCGTTTCCTTGGATTAATTAATACATTCAATGTAAGCGTAGCAAACAATGTTTAATATGACCTGGAAATAGATAACACAATGGGTGTTCATTTTGGATTTTTACACCAAATATTCAATAACGACATTATGTGGCTTGAACATCGATGATAGTGCACAATGGCGTTCGTTATTTTTCTGGCATTGTTTCTCAGGTATTGTTCATGGCTTCATATAATTTTCGGCTCGGTTTACTGTTTATCAGTATTGCGGTGTTATCGTGGGGCGCTTTGCCTGTGGCACTAAAACTGTCGTCGGCGTTTATTGATCCGGTGACCCTCACTTGGTTTCGTTTTTTAATCGCGTTTGGCGTGACCCTAGCGTGGCAATGTTTCACAGGTCAGTTATCACAGTTTCGCCAACTCACGACCAGCCATTGGTTTAAGCTTGCCTTGGCGACGGTATTTTCTGTGCTCAATTATAATACCTTTACCTTTAGCCTCGATTATTTAACCCCCGGACAAGCGCAACTTAACTTTCAATCTGCACCGTTCTTTTTGGCCTTTGGTGGCATGTTGTTTTTTAAAGAAAAGCTCAGACCGATTCAAATGATGTGTTTTGCCACTTTGGCGTTGGGCATGATGATGTTTTTCCATCCTTACCTCGACTGGTCGACAATGAGTCAAAATGACGGTTTATGGTTGGGGATTTTAATTATTCACTTTTCGGCGTTATCGTGGACCTGCTATTCATTGATTCAAAAATCTCTGTTTAGTCAGTTGTCAGCCAATAACATTTTGTTGTTTATTTATGGTTTTGGCCTAATGTTGATGCTGCCTTTTAGCGAGTTAAGCCATTTTGCCCAGATGCAACAGTTTGATTGGTTGATCGCTTTTTATTGTGCGCTGAATACGATCCTCGGTTATGGCTGCTTTGCTCAGGCGATGAAATACTGGCCGATGTCACAGTTGGGACCAATGATTTCGTTAACCCCAATCATTACTTTTTCAAGCACTGCCTTGGTGGTATCACAAGGCTGGTGGCCGCAGGTATTTCAAAGCGATGACCTAGATGGCCTGATGTTGGCGGGGGTGAGTTTGGTGATTTTGTCGGTGGTGGGCATTCAGTGGTTTCCTAGGCTGCAAGATCAGTGGCGGAATAAAAGGCCAAGTAAGCTTGCTTAGATACAACAAGTTTGTGCAAATTAAAAAAAACAAATGATATAACATAACAATTGTTATATAATCACATTCGTTGATAACACCTCTCCAGTCAGGGAACACGAACTTGATAAATACAGCCAAAAATATACTCGACAAAATCGGCATCGCAGCGACTTCGCTGTGTGCGATCCATTGTTTGTTATTGCCTTTGATGTTACCTATTTTTCCTTTAATTGGCGCTAGCTTTTTAGCCCAAACCTTTTTCGAACGCAGTTTTTTAGCAGTGACCATGGTATTAGGGTTTTTCGCCCTGTATTCTGGTTACAAAGGCTACCATAGCCGTTTATATCCCTTTGCGATGTTGTTTGCTGGTGGTTTTATTTATTGGAATAAAGATATCTTCGGTGAAGCGATTGAACCGTATACGGTGATGGCTGGTGCGACCTTGGTGGTGATGGCGCATTTGGTGAACATTCGTTTGTGTCGACGTTATAAAGATTGCTAATCAGCGCACTCATCTTTCACATCATAACGGCGTTATTGTCGTACTCAAACAGTTACATATGACCTATATGCGCCTATTTTCCGTGCGACTCTTATATTGACTGGGCCTTGTTCTGAAGCGAAATCTAAGCACGCTGAACAGTTACAATCGTTAAAAAAATCATTAAAAAAGCCGCCTTATCGTTGACGAAAGGCGGCTTTTTTGTATCAAAATAAGCAAGTGCGACTAAAACAATTCTATATCATCTGAAGCATCCGCTTCATGCATCTCTTTCTTATAAATCTCCAGCGCATCTTTGATTGACGAACCTTTCATAATCGCTTCATACATCACATGTTCTGCATCCATCGAATATGAGCTTTTAATATGATCTCTGAGGGACTCCCAACCATCAGGGTCGTTAATGCTGTCTTCGTTTTTGATTAACTCTGAGAGTTGTTCAAGGCTGCCTGAGACATGGCCCATACGTTGCGAGAGACGATCATAAAATTGAAAAGCAACAATGGCGTTATCAATGCTTGATGACATGTTAGTGGCCAGCTCATTGATTTCTGCTTTTGATTTGTGATTGCTTTCATCTTCACTGGCCAGTTCTTGAACACTAGAGCAAAAGTCAGCCAGTTGCTGGAATGAATCGGTCAGAGTGCCAATGGAGTTGTCACCATCGGTCAAGCTGGTGTGTATTTGAGTGACCGACAGGCCTAACAGTTTGGCCGTTTCAGTGCGAAAACACCACAGCTCATTGGCTTTATCTTTTTCGTCGGAGGACATTTATATTTTAATTCCTTGATCCAGCGGATTCTTGTTAAGGTACACATGACATCTGACAACAACCTAGTCGCTGCTTGATTGTTGTTTGGTCGTTGTTTTACCATAGTGCCATGATGAAAAAATTCAATTACATAAATAGCTTAGAAGATAAATAGCCAATTGCAATGTTAATATGGCAGTAACTATTCAGCGCACTCATCTTATCCCTCATAACGGCGTTATTTTCGACCTCAAACAGTTGCATATGACCTATATACGCTTATTCTTCGTGCCGCGCTGGTACTGACTGGGCCTTGTTCTGAAGCGAAATCAATTACTCTGAAAAGCGACCCTGAACAGTCACTGTGTCACAGTAATTTTACTGGCGAATGAATCATCGGCAAAAGTATCGATATCAATGGCCTTTTTCATCACCCCACTTTCTACTGCCAAGTCCATGATGATTTTTAAACCGGGTTTATCGTTGTTTAAATTAACGTAATTAATCACCCCAAGGTCTTTATTTAAGCTGGCTTTGATGGCCGCAACGGTATGCTGTTTGATGTAATGTTGATTGACTAACAGGGCGATATTGTTGATGGCACTGCCGCCTGTATTCATCGCATGATCAATATCTTTACCTGCCCGATGCACTGTTTGTATCACTTCACGTAATGCCGCAGTTTTATTTTTAATGGCGTTATCAGAGGCAATAATAATGCACTCAACATGGCCTTTTGGCCATTTCATCACATCTTTGGAGTACCACACCACTTTGCCATAACCGCCAGCTTCGACGATATCAGCCCAAGGTAAGGATTGCTCAAATGAGGCCGCTAGGCCGTTTTTCCCCTGATTTTGGATATAAGCAGGCGCATCAGACGGTGCTACTGCTTTGACCAATACATCGGCTTTACCCTGGCCGATAGACATTGTTTTACCGTGATCTTTAAGGTATTTATACAGCATGACGGTGTGGGTAGAGTGCAATGAAGGCACCGCAGCAATGGTTGGGCGGCCCTTGCTATTCATCCAGCGCGATGCGGCATTGGCAAAATCGGCGGTCGGTTTACGGGCATGACGTTCGCTGGCTAAGGGGATGTCTTTGAGAAAAATATCGTTGACCGCCAGTGCACTACCATCTCGATGAACCAAGCTGACCCATTTGAAATTTTGTTTTTGGTTGTACATGTTCATCGCCAGTGGTGCCATAATAAAAGCCAAGTCGGCTTCACCGGCCATAAACTTAGCGCTTAAAGCAGGCCAGCTTTTCATCATTTCAACGCTGTAATTGGCGTTTGTCATGGTTGCGGCGTATTTATGGTGGGCAACGATGGCCGGGTAATGATCGGCCAGTGGAATATATAATGCGTGGATGTTGTCTTTGGCCATGGCAGCGCCACTGGTGAACGCGGTGGCGCTTATCATTAGGCTCGCAGTGAAAGCTCTGAATGTTTGGGGGGGTTTAGTGTTTTTGTTAAACATGTATTCTCCAGTTAAGGATCTTAAGAGTCCACCCCAATCTGCATCTGAATCGTTATATCAGATCACCAAAATGCTCGCCCATGCGAGTGACTTCACCGGGTTTATTCTGGGTTAAGAATGTCACGGTATCTTTAGGGAATATAGCAACTATAGTCGATCCGAGCTTAAAGCGACCCATTTCTTCACCCTTTTCGAGATGAATTCTGTTGGCACCTTGCGTATCGTAAGACCAGCGGAACACTTGTTTACCCGTCGGCGGGGTGACGGTACCTGCCCACACGGTTTCGATACTGGCCACTATGGTCGCACCGACCAATACCATGGCCATTGGGCCTAATTCGGTATCAAATATGGCGGCAACCCGTTCGTTGCGGGCAAACAGGTTAGGCACATTTTCAGCCGTCAGTGGATTCACTGAAAACAGGTCGCCGGGAATGTAAATCATATCCGTCAGAGTGCCTGCCATTGGCATGTGAATGCGATGATAATCTTTAGGGGCTAGGTAGACGGTGGCAAACTTGCCGCCCTGGAAAGGTGCTGCGGTGGCGTCAAGGCCACCTAGCAATTCGGTCAGCGAGTAGTCATGGCCTTTGGCTTGAAAAATCGAGTCGTCTTCGATATCACCGAGTTGACTGATGGCACCGTCGACCGGATGAACAAAACGTTGGTCACCTTCATCAATGGTTCTGGCACCGGGTTTTAAGGCGCGGGTAAAAAACGCATTGAAGGTTTTAAAATCTTCTGGCTGTTGCAATTGGGCTTCGGCCATATTGATTTTGTAGTGTTTAATAAAGCCGCTGATGGCCGCACGGGTCAGAAAACCCGCCTCGGCAGCGGCAAATTTGCCCACCAAACGTGATAGCGCATGTTTGGGTAGGGCATATTGCAAGGCAATTTTAATTTTATCTAACAACACAGTTACTCATAAGAATTCAATTTATTGCCGCACATTCTAACTTAACGGGTGGGAAATGCCAGTTTGTTTAATGCCATGTTTAAGGCTTGTCTATGATGCCATGGTCACGCGTGGGCATGAAAAGCCTGCCCACCCTACATCGTTCCATGGCTGTTTTGGGATTTTACATCTTGACGCCATATTTATGGCTTACAAAAAGACGGTGGTTTGTTTGTTTCCATACTTTGCAGGATACGATGGTAACTGTCGTAGCGTTGCTGGTGGATTTTGCCTTCGTCTACGGCTTGGCGAATCAGGCAACCGGGGTCCTTAAGGTGTTTGCAGTCTCTGAATTTACAGCCGCCGAGGTAATCACGAAACTCTTTAAAACACCAAGTAACACGATCGGGGTCGAGGTGCCACAGAGCAAAGTCTCTGATCCCCGGTGAGTCGATGAGTTCGCCACCGCTGGGAAAGTGGTATAAACGGGCAACGGTGGTGGTATGAACACCGAGTCGGCTATTTTCGGAGACTTCGCGGGTTTCTATATTGCTTTGCGGCAACAATGAATTGGTCAGTGACGATTTTCCCACCCCTGACTGGCCGACAAAAATGCTGACCCGGTCTTTAAGCAGAGCCTGGATTTCATCGAGACCCCGTTGGGTTTTATTGCTGACCAGATGAAATGAATAGCCAATTTGACGGTACATTTCAATATAATCATAGATGTATGCTTGTTGGTCATCGGTCAGTAAATCGGTTTTATTGAGCAATAATACCGGTTCAATTTCAACATCTTCGGTGGCGACCAAATAACGGTCAATGATGCTGGGACTGAAATCTGGCAACACCGCAGAGACAATCATGATCTGATCAATGTTGGCGGCAACGGGTTTAATGCCATCGTAAAAATCTGGTCGAGTGAGTACACTGTGGCGGTCGTGGACCGCTTCGATGACCCCCTGAAGCAGGTTTTCGGTCATTTTTGCCCGACGCCATAATACTTTATCGCCACAAACCAAAGAATTGATGGTACGGCGGATATTACAGCGCAAAATGTCGCCATTGCCGTCTTCTACGTCAGCGTGCTGGCCATAACGGCTGATCACGACGCCCGATTCTTGCGATCCGAGACTCTCCACAGACCAGTCAGTATCAGGTTTTGCGGGTTTTTGCGTGCGTTGTTGAAGGCGCTTTTGGTGGTTATCCTTCACCCGTCTCGACTGGGTTTTATTAAGTTTCTGTTTTTTGGCCACTGGTATTCAAATTTACTCTTTGTTGGAAAACGAAGAAAAAAACTATAAGTTGTTGCTAAATTTTGATTTTCTCTTAACAATTAAGAGTATATGATATACCGAATGCATTGGGATCGGAAGGATTTCAAATTACGGGTTTAACTATGGCTATAGATGACACAAATTTAATTTGGTTGGATTTAGAAATGACGGGGTTACACCCTCGTACAGATTATGTCCTTGAGTGCGGCACAATTGTCACCGACAGTGAGCTGAATATATTGGCAGAAGGTCCGGTGATTGTGATCCATCAATCGGATGAAATTCTCGACAATATGGATGAGTGGTGTGTGACCCAGCATGGCAAAACGGGTTTGACTGACCGTTGTCGTCAGAGCACCTATACTGAAGCGGATGCGACACGTATTACGCTGGACTTTTTAAAAGATTATGTCTCACCCGGTAAATCACCGATGTGTGGCAATAGTATCTGTCAGGATCGGCGTTTTATGTTTGTGCATATGCCGAAACTTGAAGAGTTTTTTCATTACCGCAACGTTGATGTCAGTACCATAAAAGAACTGGCGCGGCGCTGGCGACCTGATTTAATTCAGAAAATGAAAAAAGTCGGGGTGCATTTAACCCTCGAAGATATTCGCGAGTCGATTCAAGAATTGCAATTGTATAAAGACGAATTTTTTATTCTTGATGAGTAGGAGCGGCGTCGCAAAAGTTCATTGCGATGTTAAAATCCGAAAATATTGCCAGGTGCGCACTGCGCAACCTGTGTCAAAACGCCAAATCAGCGATGAAATGACGTAGGGTGGTCACGCTTTTTGTGCCCACGCGTGACCTTGCAGTCATAAGCAAGCCTTTTTCGAGCGTATCCCATGATTAACGCTACTTTTGGAGGCTTTTTACACAGCCTCGTTCCCACCCCACCAAAAAAACTTGCCACTGTGCCAATAGCCGCTTATAGTGAGTTATCTATCTTGTCAGACCAGTTGAACACATGACCCCATGCAATAAATTAGGCCGTATCGTTAGTCGTATCAATCGTTTTTCACCGAATTGGCGGGTGAGGGTGATGAGTTTTGTTTTCGGTCGCATCATTAAATTTGCTGGCACGGCAAAAATCCGCATTGATATGCTCGAATTTAAAGGCTCAAAACTGACCCTGAAAAACCGTCGTAGAGTACAAAATCACATTGGTTCAGTGCACGCAGCCGCCACAGGGTTACTCGGTGAATCGGCCACTGGTTTTTTGATTGGATTACATATCCCCGATGACAAAATCCCGCTATTAAAATCTATGCATGTCGATTACGTCAAGCGCTCGCAAGGCGATTTGGTGGCCATGGCTGTGGTCACAGACCAACAAATTTCTGATATGCGCAATACTGTTAAAGGAGAGGTGACAGTGAAAGTGGTGATCACCGATGAAAAAGGCAATGAACCGGTCAATTGTGAATATGTTTGGGCGTGGATTCCTAAGAAAAAGAAATAATGCCATTTTGGTGCAAAAGATGCGTGTGTTAAATCGTTATGGCAAATTTATGCTATGCTTTAAATATTGTTAACAACCAAAGCCGTTTTGCCACAAAATGGATAAACCATTGAAAAGTCCCTGCGTCAGAAATTGCTGCCTCGACACCAAAGATATCTGTATGGGGTGTTTTCGTCACCTTGATGAGATTGTCGGGTGGACCAAACTCAGTGAGTCTGATAAAGAAAACGTGTTGACGCTGACCCAAACCCGCAAAAGCGGTTATAAAAACCTGCTGCCATTTCTTTAGGAAACCCGCCCACGGATGATTAAAAAAGTCCTTATCATTGATAACTATTCGACCCTAGCGATGCGGGTCAAATTACTATTAGAATTGCAAAACTGTGAAGTCACTTTGATCAACGAGGTGGATGTCAACAATGATGAATTTGACGATTACTTTGATTTGGTGGTGTTTGAATATTCAATTGCGCTATCTTTAATTAAACGCTTAAAATCTTCTTTTCCCTTCAGTGCCTTTATTGTTTTATCTCCTGCACCCGAGACGTTACCTTCCTCAGAATTGATGGCACAGGTGCAGCAGACACTGCCAAATATTTCCATTATCTATTCTTTTTTCACCAACAAAGACATTCTTAATCAGCTGGACAATGTGCTTGAATTGTCGGTGAGCAGTGATAATTTGCCGCTACCGAAAATTTTGCTGGTGGATGATAACCCCGAACGTCTTAAGGAGTTGTATGCGACTTTGACCGGGGCGAATCTTGAAGTTCAGTGTATGACCAGCCTCAGTGAGGTAGAAGAAAAATCTCATGAGCTGGAACGAATTAACATTCTGGTCTCTGATTTTCATCTCGGCAATTGCACTGGCATCGATATATTTCGCCATGTGAAGCACCATTTTAAAGATTGCCAGTGTATTTTGCTGACTTCACGGCAGCACCATGATGTGTTGATTGAAGTGATTCGTATTGGCGTCAGTGAAGTGCTTGAAAAGCCCATTTATGAACATGTTTTATTGCAGTCGATTCATAAATTATGGCAAACAGAATTACTCAAACACAACAACCAAGATTTGATGGTGCGTTTACAAGAAACGCTCGATGTATTGGTTGAACGAGATATCTTGCTTAGAGTTTTGTACAACAGTACACCGGATGGCGTGATGGTGGTGGATGAAGATGGCAATATTCTCGAAACCAACAGCGCCTGTGAGTTGATGTTTGATTTTGAAAAAAATGAGTTATTAAAATATAAGTTTGATCAGGTATTAACCCCTAAATCGATGAAATTGCTTAATCGCCAGCTAAAAAAGGAAAATGCTGAGCAGACGTTTTCATTAGAATTGGATGGTTTGAATAAACATCAGAGTGTGGTGCCGCTGTCGGTCTCTTTTAGCAAAATCAATTATCATGGTCGACGGGTATATGCCGGGATTATGCGTAATATCAGTCGTTTTGTTAACCAGCGCGATATGCTCGAACAGCAAAAAGAACTGCTCGAAGCCAAGGTGAACATTCGTACCCGAGCATTAGAAAATGCCAAAAATATTGCTGAACAAGCCAACCGCAGTAAGTCAGAGTTTTTGGCCAATATGTCTCATGAACTACGTACCCCGATGCACTCAATTTTAAGTTTTGCCCGTTTTGGTTCAGATATGCTTAATTCTGACAGAGTTAAAGTGGCCAAACTGAGTAAATATTATTCCCGCATCACCACCAGTGGTAACAAGTTGTTGAAGCTGTTGAATAACTTATTGGATTTATCAAAACTCGATGCCGGTAAATTCCCTTTTTCTCCGGCAATGAGGCCGATAAAACCTGCGGTTGATCATGTGGTGCAGGAAATTGCTGGATTGGCCCATGAAAAATCGCTACTGATCAAAGTGAAAAATACCTCGATACATCCTCAAGTTTGGTGCGATAACGAATTATTTCAGCAGATTGTACGTAATTTGCTGGCCAATGCCATTCGATTTAGTCACGAAGGAGGTAAGATTGCCGTAGTCATCTGTGATACTCAACTCGGTGGTAGCAACGGAGCGATTGAAGCGGTAGCGTTAACGGTGTCAGATCAAGGCGTGGGGATCCCCGAGATGGAATTGGCTCATATTTTTAATAAATTCGTTCAAAGCAGTATGACCAACAAAGGTGCCGGTGGCACAGGGTTGGGATTGGCGATTTGTAAAGATTTAGTGGGTTTACACCACGGTAAGATATATGCCAAAAACAATAGTGCGGGCGGGGCCACCTTTAACGTGAAGTTGCCAGTCAAGAAGCAGGATTTGCCCCAAGAATAACGTAACTGTTCGGCGTGATTAGTGGGTTTTGCGATCGTCGACTATAGTTAGGGTAATTGTAATTGTAGATATGGCCCTAGTGGTTTTTTATGGAGTATAGCTGATGAGTCAAAACATAGTACTGGCGGTGGATGACGAACCCTTTAATCTTGAAATCCTTGAAGAAATTCTCGAAGACAATTATCAGGTTCATTGTGCGCTCGGTGGGCCTCAATGTTTGACTGTGGTCAAAGATGTCAAACCGAATGTGATATTGCTGGATGTGAGTATGCCAGATATGAATGGCTATGAAGTGTGTCGTCAGTTAAAAGACGACCCCGAGACCGAAAACATTCCGGTGATGTTTGTGTCGGCACGCGGCGCGCTTGACGAACGTATTGAAGGTTATAATGCCGGTGGTGAAGATTATATTGTTAAGCCTTTTGCGCGCGAAGAATTAGAAGCGAAATTAAGAGGGTTATTTAAAATACAAGGCCACCAAAAGGCGCTCGAAACTCAGGTTCAGCAAGCGACAGATATGGCCTTTAGTGCGATGTCTAACAGCTCTGAAATGGGCATTGTGATGCAGTTTGTTGAACGAACCAAAGAGTTAAAGACGATAGAAGCGCTAAATCAGGCATTATTGGCGGCTTTGGCCTCGTATGGTTTGCAGGCGTGTATTGAGTTTCGCTGTTCAGACGGGCAGCTGATTCACGGTTGTTCTCGGGGAGAGTGTTCACCGATAGTGCTCGAATTGTTTGCTTTGCTGCAAAAGAAGGGGCGCATTTATGCCTTTGAACCGCGCATGATGCTCAATTATCCACAGTTGAGTATTCTGGTGATGAATATGCCTCAGGGAGATGAAGATAAACTGGGACGACTGAGAGATCACTTGTGTTTTATCAGCAGTTCGGCGGAGCAATGTTTTCAGGCGATATTAACCGCCACCGAGTTGATGTCACAAAAACAGACTTTGAAACAAACCATCAGTTTGGTGAAACATAAATTTGAAAATTTGGTGGAGGTACTCAATCAAAGCCATCAAATGAATGAATCAATTTTTCGTGATTTACAGGTTCAGTTTGAACAGCACATCCCCAGCATGGGCCTTGAGGACGATCAGGAGGCTTATATTTTCCAGTCGTTGGATAAGACCATTGCCAAATCCCTTGGCCGAGAAAATCTGGTGGGTGATGTTACAGGTACTTTCTCTGAAATCGAAAAAGAATTGAGTAGCTTGATTATCTCTGATGATTAGGCGTCTCGGGGTAATCCCTTCTCTATAGTACTAATTAACCGTCGGGTTAAGCGCTGCTCTTTCTCACCGTGGCGCTGCTTTTGTTTTTGCTGCGCCAACGCCCATTCAATATGTTCCATCACCATCTCATTATCGCTCGGACAAGCTGTTAAACTTTGCACAATTTGCGCGTCATAAGGGGCGTTGCCCATGGCGACGGCGATATTGCGCTGCCAACTGGCGTGGCCAATGCGGCGAATCGGTGAACCTTCGGTATGGCGTAAAAACGTCGCTTCGTCCCAACTGAATAAGGTGATGAGTTTTTGGTCGGTGATGTGCGCTCGTGGGGTGAAATCCCCCTCACTGGACAGTTGGGCATAACGGTTCCAGGGGCAAACCAACTGGCAATCGTCGCAGCCATAGATGCGGTTGCCTATCAATGGTCTGAATTCCTGCGGGATGGCACCTTTTAATTCGATGGTTAAATACGAAATGCAACGTCTGCCATCAACGACGTAAGGTGCAACAATGGCCTGGGTCGGGCAAATCTTAATGCAAGCGACACAATGACCACAGTTTTCTTCGACTGGTTGATCGACAGGCAAAGGAATATTGACCAACAACTCAGCCAAAAAGAACCAAGAGCCGGCAGATTTGTTGATCAGCAACGAGTGTTTGCCAGTCCAGCCCAAACCTGCTTTTTCGGCCAGTTGCCTTTCGAGTACTGGTGCCGAGTCGACAAAAGGACGGTAACCCAGTTCTTTGATGTCGCCCAGGGTTTCAATTTTCTGCGCCAGTTTCTTCAGCCGATTGCGTAGCACCTTATGATAATCCCGACCCAAGGCGTAACGGCTAATATAGGCGGTGTGTTTGTCTTTGAGTGTTTTGGCAAATGCAGCGTTGGGTGGTAGATAGTCCATGCGCACGCTGATGACACTTAACGTGCCCGGTAGCAATTCTGTCGGGCGAGCGCGTTTCATGCCGTGTGCAGCCATATAATCCATTTCGCCGTGGAAACCCGCGTCGAGCCAGTGTTGTAAATAGCTTTCGTGTTGGCTTAGGTCAACATCACTGATGCCGACTTGTTCAAAACCTAACTCTTTGCCCCAAAGCTTGATTTTTGCCGCTAATTGGTGATAGTTAGGGGGGTTAACAACAGTACTGGTCATAAGTGATCATCATTAGGAAAATAAAATGGCACGAGAATATAGCGCTAATTTACCACAGAAACGTTATACCGGGGCACAAATCCGTATTAATGAAGCGTTGGTGGCGAAAAATTTGTCGATTGAAATGTATCAGTTGATGGAAGACGCGGGTAGGGCGATGTTTGATATGGTCGCCGATCATTTTGCAAGCACCCGTTATCGCCATACGGTGATGACGGTGTTATGTGGTTATGGTAATAATGGTGGCGATGGTTATGTGGTGGCCCGGCTGGCGAAAACGGCAGGCTGGCGGGTGAGATTGGTTCAAGTGGGCGATGGCCAAAAAATCAGCGGTGATGCGCTTAAAGCCAAAAACAAGTGGCTTAGAACCGGTGGGGCGATTGAAACGGTCGGTGCAAATGGACTGAACTTGGACCAAGATAGTCTCATTATTGATGCGTTGCTGGGCACTGGATTGGGCGGGGATGTCAGAAGCCCTTTTACCGATGTGATTAGGCAAGTGAATACTTTGCGCCAGCAAGGGCGTCATGTGGTTTGCAGTGTCGATATTCCCTCTGGATTAAACGCTGATACTGGACAGCCGATGGGGTGTGCCATTGCTGCGGATATGACTTGTACGTTTGTCGCCGTTAAGCAGGGTTTATTGACCGGCAGTGCTGGCGATTATTGCGGTCAGTTAGTGTTTTGTGGTTTAGGTATTGAAGAGGCCTTTACCAAAACGGTGGCCGAGTCTGCTTATAGCTTGGACCAAGCAGACATTAACGCCTTTTTCCCCCGACGACGTTTATCCAGCCATAAGGGCAGTTTTGGCCATGTGTTATTTATTGGTGGCAATAAGGGCATGTCTGGGGCCATTCGCATGGCAGCGATGGCCTGCTTACGCACCGGGGCTGGGTTGGTATCGGTATTGACCCATGGCGACAATGAATCATTGGTGGCGGCTGGTTGCCCTGAAATCATGGTTACAGGTGTGGCACTGGGGGTAGATATTAGCCGCTGGTTGCAACAGGTTGATGTGATTGTGTTTGGCCCGGGGGCAGGGCAAGATCAGTGGAGCAAGTCGTTATTGGATCAAGTGTGCCAGGTCGATAAAGCCAAGGTGATTGATGCCGATGGGCTGAATTTATTGGCGCGCTCGGCCAAAATTGGCAGGCCTATTGAGTCTGTCCAGGTGGTGAACGCGGTGCATAACTGCATTGTTACACCACATCCTAAAGAGGCGAGCCGGTTATTAAAAACCACTGTGGCCGGGGTGCAAGCAGACCGTTTTGCGGCGGTCAAGTTACTGGCTAAAGGGCCGAGTGTGGTGGCGTTATTGAAAGGTTATGGCACCCTGGTGAGCGATGGCCAACAAGTTTATGTCAATCCTACTGGCAATCCAGGTATGGCAACCGCTGGGATGGGCGATGTTTTATCTGGTATACTCGGCGGTTTATTGGCTCAGGGGCACAGTTTAATGGATGCGGCAACCGTCGGTGCGTGGATCCATGGTGCTGCCGCGGATATGGCGGCGAAAGATGGCGAGCGGGGATTAATGGCAACTGATTTGTATCCTCATATCCGTGCTCTGGTAAATATATAAGTAAGAAGGCAAAAATGCAATACCAACAAACTTTAGCAGATGAAGCGGCCACGGTGGCTTTTGGTGAAACTCTGGCAAAAGCCATTGATGCGCATATTAATGGGCCGCTGGCGATTTATTTAAATGGCGATTTGGGTGCCGGCAAAACCACCTTGACCCGAGGCATTGTCACGGGTTTTGGCCATCAGGGTCGGGTGAAAAGTCCGACCTATACCTTGGTCGAACCCTATGAACTGGAACAGCGGACGATTTATCACTTTGACTTGTATCGCCTAGGGGACCCTGAGGAGCTGGAGTTTATGGGGATCCGCGATTATTTTGCCAATAATGCGATTTGTGTCATCGAATGGCCACAACGGGGCGAGGGATTTTTACCAATTGCTGACATATCGGTCGATTTGTTGTATCTTGAACACTATCGACAGATAACTTTAAATAGTTATAGTCCTAATGGGGATGCGTTGATAAAGCATTTAGATAATTTTTAGTAAAGTGATTAGTAAAGCAGTCAGTAAAACATGAACACAACCGATAACTACCATACTCACAAGCTTAGCCGTAAGATCAGCCAATATTTGTTAACGATATTGTCTGCTTGGCTGATGCTGGCGACTTTTAGCGCCAATGCTGCCAATAATCAAATCAGCGGGGTCAGGGTCTGGCCGTCACCGGACAGTACCCGGATCGTCTTCGATCTCAAAAAAGAACCGAAATACAGTTATTTCACCCTCAGCAAGCCCTATCGTTTGGTGATCGACTTTGATAAAACCTCTGATGACATTGATTTATCGCAAATTAGCAATGACAGCAAAATCATTAAACGCATTCGCCAGAGTAAAGCCAAAAGCAAAAATTCGTTACGGGTAGTGCTCGAACTGACTAAAACCATCAAACCAGTCTTATTCCCCTTAAAACCTACTTCCCCTTACGGCAACCGCCTGGTCATTGATCTTATCGACGAAAGCTTACGCCATACTGTGTTGCCACCGAAACTGACTGGCAAACGAGATATTCTTATCGCCATTGATGCCGGGCACGGCGGGGAAGACCCAGGCTCAATTGGCGGCAAAGGCACTTATGAAAAGAAAGTCACCTTGGCCATTGCCAATCGATTGGCCAAATTAATTGATGCTGAGCCGGGCATGAAGTCGGTCAGAATCCGTAAAAGTGATTATTACGTTAAATTGAGTCGTCGTACAGATATTGCCCGCAAGCGCAAAGTGGATTTGTTTATGTCCATTCATGCCGATGCGTTTTCGACCTCCCAGCCCAATGGGGCCTCGGTTTGGGTGCTGTCTAACGGTAGAGCCAACTCTGAAATTGGTAAATGGATGGAGCAACGTGAAAGACATTCAGACTTGCTTGGTGGTGCTGCCCAAGTGTTAAAAGACACCAACAATGAAAAATACTTGGCCCGGGCTTTGTTGGATATGTCGATGGAGCATTCAATGTCGACTGGTTTTGATGTCGCATTAGAAACCATTAACGAGCTTAAAACCATCACCAAAATGCATAAAAAAGTGCCTCAGTCGGCGAGTCTGGCGGTATTAAATTCGCCAGATATTCCCTCATTGCTGGTTGAAACCGGATTTATCTCTAATCATAAAGAAGAAAAGCTACTCAATTCTCCCGCCCACCAGGCTAAATTGGCCAAAGCGCTGTATCGAGCGATTTTTAACTACTTCAGACGTAATGCGCCCGAAGGGTCATATTTGGCCAAACATCCGATCAAACGCCATAAAGTGAAATCGGGAGAATCGTTATCAGCGGTGGCCAAACGTTATCGGATTTCTCTGGTGCGATTAAAAGCGTATAACAATTTGAGCGGTAATATGGTGCGCATCGGCCAAGTGCTTGAGATCCCTTCGACCTAACCGAGACAACAACACACCAATGACAATCCAGATTTTACCTGCCAGGCTGGCTAACCAAATAGCGGCTGGCGAAGTGGTTGAACGACCTGCTTCGGTGATCAAAGAACTGATTGAAAACTCGCTCGATTCTGGCGCGACGGTTATTGATATCGATGTACAAAAAGGCGGCAGTAAGCTGATTCGTATTCGTGATAACGGTAGTGGTATCCCTAAAGATGAATTAGGACTGGCCCTAAGCCGTCATGCCACCAGCAAGGTGTGTAGTTTTGATGATTTGGAAAATATCACCAGCTTGGGTTTTCGTGGTGAAGCGCTGGCGAGTATCAGCTCGGTGTCACGGCTTAAATTAACCTCTAAACCTGCCGACCAGTCAGAAGCGTGGCAAGCCTACGCTGAGGGGCGGGATATGACGGTTAAAATCATTCCTGCTGCCCATCCTGATGGGTCCACCATTGAAGTGACCGATTTATTTTTCAATACCCCAGCACGACGCAAGTTTTTGCGCACTGAGAAAACCGAGTTTTATCATATTGACGAAGTGATTAAACGCATCGCTTTGAGTCGTTTTGATGTTCAGTTTAGCTTAACCCATAATGGCAAATCTGTCCGCCATTTACGCAAAGCGGTCAGTGATATTGAACAACAACGGCGAATTGCTCAAGTGTGTGGCAAATCGTCGGTGGATACCATGGTGCAACTCAATTGTGAGCAAGGTGAGGTCATTTTAAGTGGTTGGGTTTCATTGCCATCAGGTTGTCGTCAACAGAACGATATGCAGTACAGTTATGTCAATGGCCGGATGATGCGTGACAAACTGATCAACCATGCCATCAGACAAGCTTATGGTGACAGTCTTGGCGATCAGCAATATCCGACCTATGTGCTGTTTGTGGCGCTCAATCCCCGCCATATCGACGTAAACGTGCATCCGGCCAAACATGAAGTGCGTTTTCATGAGGCCCGTTTTATTCATGATTTTATCGTCCAAGCGCTAGAAAAGGCGTTAGATAGCCAATATGAACAGCCGATTGAGCCAGCAATGGTTGAGCCATTGCCTCAGTCAACCGCGCTTTATCCCGGCCAAGCCTATCCCACTGCTACGGCTGAACCTTGTCAAGTACGAGAGCCCCAGGGGGTATATCAGGTTAGCCAAAGCAGCAATGATAATCATCGAACACAGCCTCAAGATGACTTTCAATTGCGCGGCGGTTATCAGCCAAACCATCAGCCTAGTCCTTCGCCGGGTCTTAAGCAGCAGAGCGCCTTTCAAGGAAATCAGCAAGGTCATCATCAAGCCAATAAACCTTCGCCCAAAGAACTCCATAGTTATCATCAAGCATTGGCTTCTTTTGCCGCGCCGTTACCCGAGACTCAGCGACCAGAATTGATACCAACCGTTGCTAAGAATAATGATAGTGGAGATTGTTTGGCGGTGGTCAGTGGCCATTATGCCCTTTTTCGCAGCTACTCTGGCGAAGGCTCTGGTAAAGGCTCAGGTAAAAGCGCTGGTCACGATTTACGTAAGAATGACCGTGACAACCCGCAAAGTAACTGGCAAAGTGACGGCGCGATTGACGACACCGAGGCGTTGGCTCACTCTGGCCTGTATTTGTTGGATTTGAACAAGGTCAATGCGATGGGGGCGAGTGTTCAATACGATCAAGGTTTGATTGGTCAACCACTGTTATTACCAGTCAAAATGGCGCAAGATAAAAGCACTTTGGCGCTTATTATCGACAATACCGCGGTTTTTAATCGCTTAGGGGTTGAATTCCAATGTTTAGATCGCCATGTAGTGATTCGAAAGGTGCCAGCACTGATTCGTAATCGTGATATCAGTCAGATTATGGCGACACTGTTTGAACAGTTGAGCATGGTTACTACATCAGAGCAGCCATCAGAAAAAGACGTATGGCAACATTGTATTCAATGGCTGGTGCAATTTTACGGTGCACCCGATGATAACGAATTGGATTTGGCCACCGCAACACGCTGGATTCGCCAAGCATTACAGGTTGTTGATCAAGCCAGCTTGCTTGCGCGTTGTGGTGTGGCGGTGGATTTGTCGATGTATATTGATCAACTAGTGGATCCTAAATGTTTTTAAGTGAGCAGTCGGTGTGAGTAAACAATTACCCGTTATATTTATTATGGGACCTACCGCCTCCGGTAAAACGGATTTAGCGATACAACTGGTGAAATCGATACCGAGTGAGATCATTAGTGTTGATTCGGCGTTGGTGTATCAGGGCATGGACATTGGCACTGCAAAACCGACAGCGGCCGAACTGGCGATGGCACCGCATCGTTTGATCAACTTTTTGGACCCGGCACAAAGTTATTCTGCGGCAGATTTTCGCCGTGATGCGTTGGTTGCCATTGACGAAATTCATCAGCAAGGTAAAATACCGCTGCTGGTGGGTGGCACCATGTTATATTTTAAAGCGTTGCTTGAAGGGATATCACCGTTACCAGAGGCTGACCCGGTCATAAGGGCAGAACTGGAACGTGAAGCGGCGCAAGTTGGGTGGGCCCAGCTGCATCAGCAATTGGCTGAGGTAGACCCGGTGGCGGCCCAGCGCATTCATCCAAATGACCCGCAACGGATTAATAGGGCATTAGAAGTCTATCGAATCAGTGGCAAGTCACTGACCGAACTGTCGGCGATTAAGGGCGATCCCTTACCTTTTGAGGTATTGCAGTTTGCCATTGCGCCGACAGAAAAAAAAGAACTACATCAACGAATTGAGTTAAGATTTAAGCAAATGATCGACAATGGCTTTGAGCATGAAGTAAAAATGCTCTATCAGCGGCCTGATTTGCATTTAAACCTTCCTTCTATGCGCTGTGTGGGGTATCGTCAGCTATGGGAATATTTCGATGGCAAACATGATTTTGACGAGATGATATTCAGGGGTGTTGTTGCGACCAGGCAATTGGCTAAACGCCAAATGACTTGGTTAAGAAGTTGGCAAAACATTACTTGGTTACAATCTGGCGATAAAGAAAACTTGCAACATATATTATCTTCGCTAAGCTAAGAGCTACCGAGCGTTATTTTTAATCATTGCTTGGCTTTATTATCGAAAACGACCATATAGATGGTCAGATAACTAAGTCAAAAAAAACAACAATAAGGAAAAGTAAGAAATGGCAAAAGGCCAATCATTACAAGACCCGTTTTTGAATTCATTACGGCGTGAGCGCATTCCTGTTTCTATCTTTTTAGTCAACGGTATTAAGCTCCAAGGCCAAATTGAATCCTTCGATCAATTTGTGATTCTGCTGAAGAATACAGTCAGTCAGATGGTGTATAAACACGCTGTCTCAACGGTTGTTCCAGCACGTCCATTTTCGCAAAACCCGATGACCCTTGTAGGTGAAGAGGGCGAAGGTAATACGTAATTCACATCATCACTCTCAGGAGTAAACTGCTTGTTTGACCGTCATGAAAGTGGTGAACAGGCAATATTGGTGCACGTTGAATTTCAGCACGACGGGGAACGAGAAGATCTAGATGAACTAGAGATGCTCGTATCCTCTGCTGGCGTTAATTCGCTTAAAGTGCTGACTGGTAAACGTCAATCCCCGCATCCCAAATACTTTGTCGGCACCGGCAAGGCGGACGAGATCGCGGAAGCTGTAAAAAGCTATGGCGCCGATATTGTTATTTTCAACCATTCACTAAGCCCCTCACAAGAACGTAACCTCGAAGCGCTATTAGAATGTAGAGTATTAGATCGCACTGGTTTAATCCTCGATATTTTTGCTCAGCGCGCCCGTACTCACGAAGGTAAGTTGCAAGTTGAATTGGCCCAGTTACGCCATATTTCGACCCGTTTGGTCCGCGGTTGGACCCACCTTGAACGACAAAAAGGCGGCATTGGCTTACGTGGTCCGGGGGAAACCCAACTCGAAACCGACAGGCGTTTATTGCGTGTTCGGATTAAACAGCTGCTTAAAAAGCTGGCAAAAGTAGAATCTCAGCGTGATCAGGGCAGGCGGGCGCGAAGGCGCAACGAATTACCGACGATTTCGTTAGTGGGTTATACCAATGCGGGCAAATCCACCTTGTTCAACAGCATTACTGGGGCAAAGGTTTATGCCGCTGACCAATTATTTGCGACGTTGGACGCTACTTTGCGTAAAATTGAATTAACCGATGTTGGCACAGCTATTTTGGCCGACACGGTTGGTTTTATCCGTCACCTCCCCCATGATCTGGTAGCGGCTTTTAAAGCAACGCTGCAAGAAACCAAAGAAGCCGATTTACAATTACATGTAATTGACGCGGCGGATGACAGACGCAAAGAGAATATTGAGCAGGTTTATGAAGTGCTCAAAGAAATTGAAGCGGATGAAGTTCCACAACTTTTGGTTTACAACAAGATTGATAAGCTGGAGAATGTCGAGCCACGAATTGATCGAGATGATGACGGTTTGCCGACCCGGGTTTGGCTCAGTGCTCAAGCAGGTTTGGGGATTGATTTATTGGCCCAGGCGTTAACTGAGTTATTGGCTAAATCAATGATGCAGTGTGATTTAAATATTCCGCCGCAATTGGGTCGTTTAAGAGGTGAGTTGTACCAACAGAACTTTATCACCGAAGAACAGTTTTCTGAAGATGGCGGCTGGCTGGTAACAGTTAGAATGCCTTCTCAAGAATGGCAGCGATTACTAAAACATAGTGGCAAAGAGATCGAAGCTCTGATCGTTGCCTAATAATATTTATTTTTCTTTTGATATTTTGATATGACGGAGTTAATCATGGCTTGGAATGAGCCCGGTAATAACGGCGACAAGAAAGACCCGTGGAAAAATCGCGGAAACAAAGATCAGGGGCCCCCGGATCTGGATAAGGTTTTTGAAAATCTGAGTAATCGTCTCAGTGGTTTGTTTGGTGGTAAATCCAAACCGCCAGGTGACGGCGGTGGCTCGGGTGGTTCTGGCGGCAAATTGGGGGTGGGTATTATCCTCGGTATTTTGGCGTTGGTGTGGTTTTTCAGTGGTTTATATACCATCAAAGAAGCCGAACGCAGTATCGTGTTGCGCTTTGGTCAATTCCATAGCCTTGAAGATCCAGGATTAAGCTGGAAACCGACGTTTATTGATACCGTTGAAGTGGTTGATGTCAAAGCGATTCTGTCACAGCCTTCGTCAGGTTTTATGCTGACTAAAGACGAAAACGTGGTCAGGGTTGAATTTGAAGTGCAGTATCGAATTGTTGATCCTCGGGCGTATCGCTTTAGTGTCACCAATGCTGATGACAGCTTGAGCCAAGCAACAGACAGTGCTCTACGTTATGTGGTGGGCCATTCATTGATGAATGATATTCTGACCAGTGGACGTGAAACGGTTCGTCAGAATACCAGAGAGGTGATTGAAGAAATTATTGCACCGTATAACTTGGGTCTTGAACTGGTTGACGTCAACTTTAAAGATGCCCGTCCGCCGGATGAAGTTAAAGATGCTTTTGATGATGCCATTGCCGCACAAGAAGATGAAGAACGTTTTATTAAAGAAGCTGAAGCCTATGCCCGAGAAATTGAACCTCGTGCCCGTGGTCAGGTAAAACGAATGGAACAAGAAGCCCAAGCTTACGAGCAGCGGGTCACCTTGGAAGCACAAGGTAAAGTCGCCAGATTTGAAAAGCTGTTGCCAGAGTATTTAAAGGCACCAGAGGTAACACGTCAGCGTTTGTATCTTGAAACCATGGAACAAGTGTATAGCAATACGTCTAAAGTGTTAGTGGATGTTGAAGGGGGCGGCAACATGATGTATTTGCCACTGGATAAGATTATGCAGCAACAAAATAACCCTCAGCCAGTTGGCTCGGTTAAGAGTACTGTCCAGACCTTAAGAGATCAAGATGTGCGTTCGACAAATTCGCAGCCTAACAGCAGTATTCGTGGTAACCGCAGCCGCAGTGGGAGAAATTAAGCAATGAAAAACATTTCGATAATCTTAGTCATTTTTATATTAATCTTATCTGTTTCGTCGCTTTTTGTGGTTAAAGAAGGCCAACGCGGTATTGTGATTCAATTTGGTAAAGTCAAAAAAGACATCGCTGAATTGACCGTGGTATATGAACCAGGTTTACATTTTAAACTACCATTTGTAGAAAAAGTCAAAATCCTTGATGCTCGAATTCAGACGCTTGATGATGCACCTGTGCGTTTTGTTACCGTGGAAAAGAAAGATTTGATGGTAGATTCTTACATCAAATGGAAAATCAACGATTTTGCCAAATACTTTCTGACCACAGGGGCACTGAAGTCCACCGCTGAGCGACTGTTGAAGCAAAAAGTCAACAATGGTTTGCGTACTGCCTTTGGTTCTCGCACCATCGCTGACATCGTCTCTGGTGAGCGTAATGAGTTAATGACTCAGGCGCAAGACCAGGCGCAGCTTACTGCGGTCGATTTGGGCATTGAAATTATTGATGTTAGGGTGAAGCAAATCAACTTGCCACTTGAGGTCAGTAACTCAATTTACAAACGTATGAGAGCAGAGCGAAGTGCAGTGGCCAAAGAGCATCGCTCGGAAGGTAATGAGCAAGCTGAAATTTTGCGCGCTAATGTTGATGCTAAAGTGACCGTTATGTTGGCTGAAGCTGAGAAGAAAGCGTTGACCGTACGTGGTCGTGGTGATGCGACAGCGGCGCAAATCTACTCAGATACCTTCACAAAAGATGCTGAGTTTTATGCGTTTACCCGTTCTTTGGAAGCGTACAGAAACAGTTTTCGTAATAAAAATGACGTGATGGTGCTTAAACCTGACAGCGACTTCTTTAATTATATGAAAGTCTCTAGTGGTAAGAAAAAAGAGTAGGCTTCGGCTTCGAGGGGGTCAGAGTCGACTCAATTTGTGTACAAACAAGTTGTACAACAAATTTCGCTGACTCTGACCCCGGTTTGCCGATACTGTGTAAAAGGCCCTTTAAGGGCCTTTTTTTGTGGGTGGGGTTTCGGTTTCGAGGGAGTCATCAACGCAGGAGAAAAAAGTATGTGGAATTCATTATGGTTGGCGGTGGGATTGTTGTTTATTTTCGAAGGCATTGGACCGCTGCTATTTCCTAATCGTTGGGCTGCGTTTGTGCAAGAGATGGTGGCACAAGGGCCGGTAACCTTAAGGCGTGTCGGTGGGGTATTGGTGGTCATTGGGGCGGTGGTTGTTGTTAATTTTTTGTAATGGGTGGCAATAATACCTACCCGTTTTTACCCCTCCAAACGAAAACAAAATGATCATGAATTTTTTATGATTGCAATTTACCAGACTAGTTTGGTAAGATCCCCGCTTAATTTTTTCAGAGTGAGATCCAATGGGCAGAAATGTTGTTGTGCTTGGCACCCAATGGGGTGATGAAGGCAAAGGAAAAGTAGTAGACCTGTTAACCGATCAGGCTAAAT